>JBJSWM010001166.1:0-2421 GCA_046085865.1 Pirellulaceae bacterium | reverse complement strand
GAGTTGACGGCCGGGGGCTCGATCCCCCGCAGCGCCATGGCAAACGGTCACCAGCCAGTACAATTCAAGTGCACTCAATTCCTTCGCCATGCTGGATCGACGATCGGTGGTTCGATGGCGAAAAATCGCCTGGAAATCCCGACGATCTTCTGGCTCATCAGTTTAGCTTTCCTGACGTTCTCTGTGCAGTGGCTGTTCGGCTGGCAAAGTGGTGGTGAAGCAAGCCGTGCACCGACGAACCCACGCGCTGCCAAGGCCGCTGGCAAGGACCACCAAAAGAAAGCTTCCTGGTTCCGGCACCGCCTGGAAATTCCATGCCAGTCCAAAGGTATCGGGGCGATCCGACCAGACTCCAATCGTATACCTTCCCGTCTCCAGATTCTCCAGAAACAAGTGCTCAACGTTGTCGACCGCACTGTCGCTTTGCGCGATCAAGGAGCCAAGAAAACTATCGGTCGATCGATAAAGACTCAGTCGCATATTGGAAAGAGCAAGTGAATTGGCAAAATCGCCGTTTGGGGATTCGTAACGAGCCAGCCAATTGAGGCTGATGGTTGCTTTTTCATTCGGCATCTGACTGGTGACCTGCAAGTCCCAGTACAGTTCCTGACCCGCCGATGCCATCGTTCCATAATTCCAACCTCGCAATGGAACCGCCTGCGCGGGTTCGCCAAGGCTCCCTTCATGAGATCCACCCTGGAGGATGCGATAGGAGTCGTAGATGTCTAGCTGCCCAGCACCGAATACGGCATCCAATGGTCGAGCCGTGGTCTGCGACCAACTAGGAAACGGATCCTTGTTTGCACCTGTCAATAGAACCGATTTAATGACCTCCGGATGAAAGGCCGAAGCGGCGCTCATGGCCATCGCCTTGGCGTGAAGCAGTGCCGCGGAGCTGGCGACCATGGGGGCCGCTAGGCTGGTCGCTCCCGCAGGTGCGACCAAATCCGGCTTGGTCCTCCCGGCGACTTGAAGAGTCGTCAAGCCGGAGGAATGCTGGCCGTTGGAGAGCCCTACGGAAATCGAGTTGTAGCCCTGCACCATCAGTTGCGGTAGGTTCGATCCAGCGCCGTTGTTGACCCCTACAACCGATGTCTGCTGATCGCGCCTCACCATGTAATCGTGCCGCGCCAGAATCTCTGAAGCCACCCCGGTCGATAGGCCGCTCCCGACATACGAGTGATTCTGGACCGCGAAGGGATTCGAAAGAGGATTGATGGAATCGTTGTAGCCCGATCGATAGAAGACAAAATCGACCGCTTCGAAAGTGGTGGCGGTGCCGATACCGGGAGTGGCACTGGCTGTCTTGCCAAAGAAGACGCCACCCACCTGCGTCGCATGACTCGAAATGCCTTCCGGCGCTCCACTGCCGTTGATCAACGTTTTCCCCTGGAACTGGGCATTCCCTGGATCGGGTAAAAACGATCTCCCAGCCCCTCCATCGATGTCCGCCTCCACAAGGCTCGCCGATACCCCCTGCCCTGTCTCTAGCTGATCCCCAAGAAGGGACCGCAGCCTCCCCAATCCAACTTGCTCCCAGTCCTGCCCCCATGCCACCAAAACTTGCGACAGGTAAAGAATCAGCACCAAACACGGTAAAGCCAAAAAACGACTTCTGTTTCCAGTCATCCAGCCCATCCCCAAACACCTTTTTGCTCGCATCTCCAAATCGCTGCCACCACGACCTAGATGTTTTGATGCCATCTTCAAGACAAACCCATGAAAGAGGAGACGACGCCGGCGTTCCGCTCGGGACTTCCAGCCCCTTTCGGTGCCGTGTCGTTTGGAGACCGAATTTCCTGGAGCCGCTAACATCCAACAATCCTAAATGTGAACCTGTAGTTTATTCTCGCCTGGGACCGATGGTATCAGGCGGGCGACGAATTCTTCTGCTAGACACACCGCTTGGGAGTCCCCGGGGCTCTCGAAGTAGCGGAAGCTTTCTCAGGCGACTCGCAGAAGGGGTTCAGCAAGCCATCGGAAACCGATCGACTCACTCGCCTGACGTGTTAACCTTGGCCAGGGCCGAGTCATGGAGTTTGAAATTTTCCGGCCGGATCCCAATACCGTAAAACTTCCCGGTGCACCAGCAAACCTCCAGTCGCTCGATCCGCCCCGATGTTCCAGCCGTTACCGAGATTAGCCGAGGAGGGTGGATCGTGCATCGATGACTCCAGCCTTAAGGCGGGGCGGTTCTCAGTTGGATATTGGCTACAATGGGAAGGCGTGGGGAAGTTGGCGAGCGATAGGGTTGGGGGATCTCTTCATGCAAGGCAGGACGATGCACGACGAACAGGACGATCTTCCAGATGACTTCCTTCTGCGGATACGGTTGATCTATCCTGCAGACCGCTACACCACCGCCTCGGCGCACCTGGCTACCTTCGAATCCGACGGACTGACGGCCTTTGCCGTGCGGCC
>JBJSWM010001165.1:0-2190 GCA_046085865.1 Pirellulaceae bacterium | reverse complement strand
CGATGGAGTTGCCAAAAGGCCGATTTCCTCTCTCCAAGTCTAGGATCGTCAGGTAATTTCGCAGGTCATTACTTGGATATCTCGTACTTGATGCCCCAATGTCCCAACGCTTCTTTTCTCGTGCGAATACCTCTGCATGGAGCACCAGACCCATGAAAACCACTTGTTCATGCTCCTAGGCCACACTGGTTCCCAAGGAGCCCAAATCTATTTCCATACTTTGCCAATCGCGGTTTCCGGCTGGTAGTCATCCCCCTCATGCAGCAACGTCAGAAATTTTAATGTCAATGACTCCCCAGCCGCCACTCGCACGGCGCTGACCTCTCCCTGCTTCATCGCCGATCGTCCAAAAGGATTGGCAACAAAAACGCCATAATCTCGATTGTGCCACCAGCAGGGACGAAAATTCAATCGATGAGCCGCCACGGTCACCCCGGCTTTTCTTCCATCGATCAGCCCGGCATAGTCGACCCAGGAAGCGGCTTTCCCCCAAGTGCCACCTGCGGTTTGGTCCCCTTCAGAGTTGACCAAGCGGCCCACATTTTTTTCCGTGATCGAAGTCGCCACGCGCACTCCAAATCCCATCTCCTCCTGATCGCCGAAAACCAGCTCCCTTCCTTCCGATGCCCTAAAGGTTGCCTCCCATTCGATCGCCCAGGCACCGGGTACTTCCTTCACCGCGAACCGATGCAACACGGTGCCAATCGAATCCCCTTCCTTCCCGATCAGCGAGGATTGCGTCCCCCATCGCAGCACGCCATCCCTCTCATGCGGCTCGTCGATCACCCCATCGTGTCGCATCCTCGCGCGATTCCGCCAAAAATCTTCGCCAGACAAATCACCAAAAGCGATCCAAACCCCAGGATGCATGGTGGCATGATCGTCCGCGTCGACTCCAGGCACCGGTGGATGATTGCGTGTCACTTGCGTTCCATTGGGAGTCGATAGATTGGCGAAATGGGGACGAGGGATCTCCGAGGTCTCCAGTACAAATTGGCCGATCTCCCGGTTGCCCGAATGCAGCCGCCACCGACCGTCGCTCCGCTCGATCCGATACGATCCCAACTCCATCGTCTGAACATTTTGGGAGCCACCTGCTGTGAGCGTTACCTGTTGCCCAGACGCCATCCCCGGCTCGCTTCCCTCGCTCTCTCCACGAAGCGTCTGCAGGTAAGCGACCAGATCAGCGACCTGCGGGTTGGTCAACTGCTTACTGAAGTCGGGCATTGCGGAACGAGCCTGCTGGGACCGCTGCTCGATCGATCCCTTGGGGATATGGATGATGCTGCCGTCGGCAAGACCAAGCGATACCTTCAGGCCGCTCTCTTCGACAAGAACTCCCGAATGCACCTTCCCCTCTTCGGTCGCAATCACCTGCAACTGAAACCCTTCAGTGATGACGGCATTGGGGTCGATGATCGACTGAACCAGATGATGAAGCGGTGACCTCCGACCAATATCCCCAAGGTAGGGCCCAGCTGCCCTCTGATTCCGCTCCAACCGGTGACACTTCCCACACCCCGCCCCCTTGGGATGCAGAAAAAGAGCCTCTCCACGACTGGCATTCCCCTGCGTGACGCGTTCCAGCGTCGGTTCCAGAGTCGCTGGGGATGGCGGCGGTGCCAAAGGCTGCGGCTGAATCAAGACGATGTAATTCCCTTTCCCACCCGCTTTCCCATCTTGCGTGTTGCCACCCAGCTGGATGGCTCCCGGTTCCACCGCTTTGGAATAGAGATCGAAAGCCCAATGATCCGCTTCGATCACTTCATCGCGTTTTTCAAAACCGTTCACCAACCAATGAGGCAGCGACCCATTTCTCTGGTCGACCGCTATCGTCACCAGCGACGGCATCCACAGCTCCAGCTTCAGATAGTCTTCTCCCGCCAAACCATCATCGTCATTGGGAGTCTGAAGCAGGTCGGCGCCAAGGAGCGATTCTGGCACCTTATGGATGGTGTACGAGCGATCGGAGTAGACCAGAGCGCCAGGAACCAATCCCTCGGGAACGATTTTCACCGATCGGCCCGAAGCGACACCAATCACTTTTGCTGCAGCTATCGTTTCGGCCGCATTCCGCACGATGGACTCGTTCGCACCCGCCTTCTTTCTCGACGCAATCGCCGCACCGCGAATCACCGGCTGGATATCACCCTGGAGTTGGTCGAGCCACTGTTGGGCGATTTCCCTAGC
>JBJSWM010001164.1:0-8942 GCA_046085865.1 Pirellulaceae bacterium | reverse complement strand
CTCCTCCTGCCAAGCCACCGCCCAATCCAGCGCCAGCTTCTCCGCCCATCGCCATGTCGTCGCTTTCACCGCCACCGCTCGATCCCGGCATGCCACCTGCATAACCGCTCATCGCGCTACCCGCCGACCCCTCTCGCATCTCTGCCTTCCACTCGGCCCCGATGATCGATGCCAATCGCGGAAAAACCCCTTTGATGTAGTCGCGATAAATCGTCCGCGACACATAATCGAGTGGATCATCTTTCAAAGGAAACGCCAGCTGCAGTTCGATTGGCCGATAGGTTTCCAAGAGCCCCAGAACCTTAGTCCGCTCGGCCTCCTCAGGAGGCAGCGCGTCGGTGGGCCATTGAAAAATGTCTTTCTGTCGATCGTACTGCATCTCCCATGCAGACCGCACGTCATCGGTGACGACGGAAATGATTTGGTCCATCTGCTTGTGCGAGAACTCATTGGGGTGTGTCGATGTGGTTCCGCTGATTCTTTGAATCTCGCTAAATACCCCATTGAGAGCTGATTCACGAGTCGCGTACTCCGAGGCAAGTTTGCCGCGGGCCATGACATAACCGACGATCGACAAGATCGCGGTGAGCCCCGTTAGAATCCAAAAATGGTACTTCTTGAGCGCGGCGAGAAAAGTCTTCAGTTGATCCATCGCTTATCTTCCTTCCTGGAGCCTACTTCTTAGGGGTTCGCCGCGACGCCATTGGCCTGCTGGCCAGCCTGGTTCTTATTGGCTTTTTTCTGCTCTTCCAACTGCAGTTCAATTCGCTTGCTGCGGGGTGCTTCCTGCCAGACGAACTGGAGAGTGAAAGTAAACTTCGGCGCCTTGAAGTCCTTGGGAATCGGTTTGCCATTCTCATCGACAGGCTCAGTCATTCCAGGAGCCGATCCACCGCCAAGTCCACCTCCCAGTCCACCAGCCCCGCCGGCGGCTCCAGTATCTCCGCCCGCCGCACCTCCTTCCGAATCCAGTCCCGCCGAACCGCTCCCTGCACTGCCGAGTCCCGGCCCACCGGAAGATCCGATGTTGGGACGCGAGCTACCTCCTCCGAGAAGCCCACCGGCAGAACCTCCAGCGGCCCCGCCTGTGGCGATCAGGTAAGCGGGATTGGGGACGCGGAAGTTCGGATCGTACGATTTGGAAACCATGATCGGGTGGGAGATCCCCATTTCCTTCATGGTGAAGGTGTACATTTTCCCGGTATCATCGGGCAGCTGCAGGTTGCCGTTCTCCAGATAGTTCATGATGTTCGCGAACACATGCGCTTCCTGCTCCTTCCCCGGCTTGCCGTTGTAATAGTGATACCCCTCCAGCTCCACCACCCAGCCGGCTCCCTTGAGCACATCCTGGGTGGCCTGAGCCGCAGCGTCCTTGGGGGGAGCGATCTTCAGAAGATCCTCACGAGCTTTCTTCTGGAGAGCATAGATCGACTGCACCTCCTTGCCATACCATTTCGAAAGATCGGGCTGGTACTGAGAATCAATTCGCTCAATATGAAAATCTGCTCGTTCACTGTACGGCAAAGACTCAGGAGTTGGCGGTGGCTGGTTGGGGTCGGCCACCTGCCGATTCAATCCTCCTTGAATGGCCACCAGCAGTTCCGGTAGCAGGATTCGACGATCGGCATTGGAGCTAACTTCCTGACCGACTTTGGTCAGAAGTTCGATGGTTGCCTTCCGCTTGGCATCTTCATCCAGCTCCTGCTTGCTGGCACCGGAAGTCGACTTGGCCGACTGTTCGGCAGACGACCATTTGTCTGTCGCCACATTGCTCCAGGAACGCTGCATGAAGGCGTAATTGGCGAGAAATCCCAGCAACATGGCCGAAAGAGCTGCCACTGCCCATGGTTTCTTCGCCTTGATAATCCGCTCCACCACGATCTCCCGCGGCACCAGATTGGTCGACATCGACCCCTTATCCAGCAGCTGCAGGCATAGCCCATAGACGACGCCATAGGCCAACTGATGTTCTTTGAAGGCGGGAGCGTTCTTGACTTCCTCGCCACCCAGACGAACGAATTGATCGAGATTCGTTGTCTCCATCGCGAGATTCTTATTCAGATATGGCTGAAGACCGGGCAAACGCGCGGTGTTCCCAAGCAGCCACAACTCGTCGACTTCCGACTTCTTGTTCATGCTCTTGAAAAAGCTGATCGACCGCTGGATTTCGGTCACCAGATCGTTGAAGACCGGTCGCATCGACTGAAAGACCATTTTCGGGTCTTCTGCCTGCATCGCGTTTCGCTTCAAATGCTCGGCCTTGGCAAACGTCAGTTTGAGGTCCTTGGTGAGTTGCCGAGTGAAGTGATTCCCACCGATCGGCATGCTTCGCTGCCAGACCCGAAATCCATTGGTGACAATCAAGTCCGATGAATCGGTCCCCATCGACAGGAGCACCGTCGACTTGGGTGGTTCGTCCGGATCAAATGTCTCGCTCGCTAACCTCTCCGAGAACTTCTCATAGGTCAGCATGTTGTAAACGCTCATCGGCGCTAGTTGCAGCAGATCGACACCGATCCCTGCATCGCGGAATGGCTTGAGCGCCCGATGCACCGCCTCTTTCTTCATCGCGAACAGCCCCACTTCGGACTCCAGCGCGTAGCCGTCCTCGATGTTGCTGCCAGCCATCTGCTGGAAGTCCCAGATCACGTCGTTCAAATCGAATGGGATCTGCTGCTTGGCTTCGTACTTGACGATATCGGGGATCTTCTTCACTTCCACTGGCGGCGGCTTGAAGAATTTCGACAAGCCGCTTTGCCCCGGTACGCTGATCCCGACGCGGCAGTGCTTCAGATCATTGCGAGACAAGAACTGCTGCAACGCCTCAGCTACCAACTCTTCGGCGTTGGCATCAGGCTGAGACAGGATCTTCGGATACTCCACATAATCAAAAGCATCCGCAACGACTTGATCGCCGTCCAAGTGGCACCGCAGTGCCTTGAGCGCACTTTGACCGACTTCTATGCCCCAGACATGCGAAATCTTCTTGGCCATAAGGTCGTCCTACATTCCACTGGCAAGAGACGAGTCGTCGGGCATCCGGCCCCCTTCGTGGCGGCCTGACGAAATTGCCCAGACGAGCGACCAGGATATTCTGGAGGATCTCCGATCGAATCGCCAACGATCGGTCGAAGCGCCAGTTGTCTCTAGTCGGAGTACCGAAAACACTCTATTTCATGTTACCGCCCGGAAGAATGGCATGTCAAATTTTGGCAGTGCAAAATGCGAGGCTTTTCGTCCCGGCACGCCACCTGGACGCACCAATCGGTCCGGCCCCGGGTGCGATCTCTGCGACCTTCATCGGTTGAGTCTGGCCCCCTAAGCCAGCACCAGACCCACGGATACCTCCCAGTTTTCATCCTCTCGATCGGTGCAACCGGTAGCAATCCCCAAGTCTTTGAGCTGAGGAATACGAACTTTCCGGGGCCAAAACACCGAGAACAACCAATCGACGGCCCCTTTCCCCCAAACCCAGCCCGCCCGACAATGACGGGCATGTGGAACCCAAAGCTACCAGTTCTGCGACAGGATAACGATGACTTGGAAACGCTTGATACTGGCTCTCCCTGGCGGAGCGCCCGAGGATTTATCGGAAGCGATGGCTGCCGATTTAGCTGAGGATTTGCTTGCCAGCTGGACCGCTCTCTGGCACCCCGAACTGATTCACCTGACGCAGACGATCCCGGAATGGAAGCGGTCGGATCCTTCGGCACTCGATGTGGAGCAAGCGTTGGTGCTGGTTCCGAGGGCCAGCCAAAGCTTGATGGAAACCACCCTTCGAGAACGGCTGACGGTGTTGGAAAGTGAGGCAATTGAGTCACGAGGGAATCGGCTCGCGACCGCTACGGCGCTTCGTGAACTCTTGGTGGATCGATCCCCAGCCGCTTCCTCTGCCGATTGGGATCGTTGGCAAGCCGACTTCTTTTCCCTTGGATTTGCCTACTGGCAGTTGCACTTGATCATTCGCCAGCTTCGCTACTCCAGCACCCTCAACTCTGTTCTCTTTCAGGAACAACTGCTTGCTGCAGCGCTCGCAGTCGCTCAGCAACACGACGAAGAGGCCGAGCGATGGATTCAAAGCTGCTTTGACCAGTTGGCTCAGGAGCGCGACCACCATTTCGCGCAGGCCGTCCATCTCGTCGACATCGTGCTCATGCACCGTCCTCCGGACGAAAACCAGTGCAAATCCCTCACCACCGATCCGCATGCCCAATTTTGGATTGGTGATTTTCCTGGCTGGAGCCGGCAAGCTGACGCCAGCAAGCCGTGGATGGATGCGATCCGCGAGAACGATCGAATCGACCTAGCGGGCGGAAGCGATCCGCTGGAGGTGATTCCTTGGCTGGAAGAGTCTTTCGCGCTGCAGCTGCTCTCGGAGAACCGCCGATGGTATCACCAGCATGTCGGCCGCACTCCTGAGGTCTACGCGACGTTCACTCCTTCGCTTCACGCCAACTCTCCGCGGCAACTGTTGGCATCTGGCTACAAAGCCGCCCTTTTGCTCGACTGGCAAGCAGCTCGCTATCCCCAGTCCAGCCAAGCGAAGATTTACTGGGAAGCGCCCGATGGGTCTTGCATCGATGCGATCAGCAATCAGGTCATCGATGCCGCTCAAGTCGCTTCGTTCCTCCATCTCGGAACGCGCATCGGCAAACAGATGGACTACCATCAAGTACCGACCCTGCTGCTGACGCACTGGGCGGGGCAAACAAGTTGGCCGATGGAAGATCTCCTCCGCGTGGCTCGACGCAGCCCACTGCTCGGCTCGTGGATTCGTCTTCCAGAGTACTTCTCCAGCACCCAGCGTCCCTATCACCAGGAACGATTGACGGCCAGCAAATTCCCCAAGCAGCCTTTGCCGGTAGCATGGAGCCAATTAGCGACCGATGAAGTCCGCTGGAAGGTGCAGCGCGAGATATCTTCGGCCAGAAACCTTGCCGTGCTGCTGCAGCAACTGGATGGTTGGCTGGCACGGCAGCCACTTCCCGGTCCGTCTTCCGAGTGGGATTGGTCTGACGATTCGCCTAGTGACGGCTCCGATCGTCCCGCTTCCCCGTCGGGGTTAGAAGGCCAGGAGTTATCAGAAACGGCCAACACGATGCCATCTTGCCAACCCGCCCTTTTTTCCCAGGTGACCCAGTGCTTGGCGTTCGCGTGGGCGGACGATCACGCCGATAACGCTCACCAGGAACTCCTGCAACTGGAACGGAAAATTCAGACCTCAGCAATCCGATCGGTCGAACGAATTCGCGACCGGATGCCACGTTCTTCACAAGCCGCATCCTCCGAGCGGCAGCTGTTCGTGACCAATCCTTGGAGCGGTGCAAGACGATTGCTGCTGGAGAATTTGCCATTGCGGGCTCTGGAAGAATCGGAAGGGTCGCGTGTCTATGCCAGTCAGACACACTCCCAAGGGGTCGACGCAGTCGTCGATCTGCCTCCGATGGGAATCCTGCAGCTGGCCGAGGAAGCGCGAGTCACCAAAAAGACGAAACTTCCGCTGATCGCGCGAGAGCCGGGAGTGCTGGGGAACGAGTTCCTGGAAGCGCACTTTGACCTTCAGTCAGGTCGGCTCAAAGGAACCTACGCACCCAATCACCGCGGTAATCGACTCAGCGGCATGCTCGCGGTGCGTCTTCCAGAAAACGGCTCCGGAACGGCTGCCTACAGCCAGATGAAAGCGACAGGGATGGAGATGCTCAAATCGAATACCATCGTGGGCCGCGTTCGTTTTTCAGGAGAGCTGGTCGACGGTTCGACGACGCTGGGAACCTACCAGCTGGATTATTCGCTCTATCGGGGCAGCCGAGTCCTCGAAATCGAACTCCGTTGCTCCGGGCTGCGCCTCCCAGCCACCCCTGATCTGAAGCACTACTTATGCTGGAGGACGGCGTGGGCGAATATTAGCGGCATCGTTTCCCTATGGCAACATGGAACCAAGACGATCATGCCGACCGGTTGGAGCTATGCTCCGTCGCTGGTGGAGATCGATGAAGCGGATCATCGCGAGTACCTTCTTCCCAACGGGATTTCCCGACATCGTCGGCTGGAAGATCGCTTCCTCGATTCCCTTCTTCCCATCCAGAACGGAGCAGGCGAGTTTCGTTTCGGTGTCGGCCTGGATTTGCCAAAACCGCGCCAAAGTTGTCTGGATCACTTTTCGGAAAGCCACGCTGTCGCAGATGGATCGGGACGTATGGGAGCCGGGCCTTCTGCGTGGTTTGTTCAGTGCACCCCTTCGCATATTTTAGTGGAACTGGTTGCCTCCCTGGGCCGTCCAGGTGAACCGCCCCAGGGGATGCGAATCCGACTCCAAGACCACTCAGGGAGATCGACCGTTGCGTCGGTCGATCTGTTTCGCAAGCCACGAAAAGCGAGTACGATCGATCATCATGGGAAGGTCTGGACTGACTTGGTGATCGAAGATCAAAAGGTGAAAGTCCCGTTGAAGGCCCATGAGTCGGCGATGGTCGACATACTCTGGGGGTAACAAGCGATGGCGGAGGAACTGCCGGATTCGCCAGATCTAAGCAATCAGCGGGTGGCCGGCTATCGCATCATCCATCGCCTTGGACGGGGCGGCATGGCCGATGTCTACCTAGCATTTCAAGAGAATCTCCACCGCCACGTGGCGCTCAAGGTGCTACGGCGCGACTTTGTCGACAGCGCCGACCACCAGCAGCGGTTCCTTCAGGAAGCTCGGCACGCCGCCGCCCTGGTCCACCCGAACATCGTGCAGGTGTTTGACATTGGACAAGCCAACGGGATCCACTACATCGCTCAGGAATACATTCCTGGCAACACGCTTGGGGCTTTTATCGAAAAGCAAAAGTGCCTAGGGCTCCGGGAGTCTCTTTCGATCCTGATTCAGGCCGCCTCAGCTCTCCATCGCGCCGCTCAGGAAGGTGTCGTTCATCGCGATATCAAGCCTGAAAATATCTTGCTGACATCGGAAGGAGTCGCCAAGGTGGCGGACTTCGGATTAGCAAGGGCAAGAAGCAGCGAGAACCATTTGACAGCCGTAGGCGTTGCGATGGGAACCCCGCTCTACATGAGCCCCGAACAGATTCAGGGAACTGCAGTCGATCAGCGTAGCGACCTCTATTCGCTGGGAGTCACCGCCTATCACATGCTGGCCGGATCGCCCCCTTTCACCGGAGAAACCCCACTTGCCCTGGCGATGCAGCATCTCCAGAATCCACCTCCATCCCTGCGTCAGAAACGGCCTGGTCTTCCCGATGCCCTCTACGAACTGATCGATCGATTGCTCGCCAAACAGCCAGCCGACCGCCCCGCCGATGCCGCTTCGGTCCTTCGTTCCCTACGCGATATCGCCTCCAAGCTGGATGGCAACTGGCATGGCGATTCGCTGATTCCCCTGACGGAATTGGAGGTGCAGGGGGCCGTTGAACGAAGCGCACAGGCGGTGCTGCTTCAGACCACGCTGGCCCAACAGAGAATCGCTCTCCAGAATCGCCGCTTGAGGACTGTCGGGATCGCTATGGCATCGATCCTCGCGGCTGCTGGTCTTTTCGCCGCTTTTTCCATGAACAGCCTTCAGAGTCTAGTTCCCGAACCAGGATGGAAGGTGGAATTGGTGGAGAAAAAGCCAACGGTTCGGGAGCAATTTTTTCATGCCATGGTGCAGGGAAATGTCGCTCAGTGGAAAGCGGTGGAAACGTACTACCCCCCGGAGCAGTCGGACGCATTTCTCAGCTACAACCTCAAAGCCTGGCTGCAATTGGCTCGCGTCGCCATCGCGCAGAAGGATTTGGTGCTCGCCCAGCAGACTCTCGATAAAATCCTAATTCGCGAAGAAGTTGACCCACGCATCCTGGTCCTCGCTCTTCTAGAAAAAATGCAGGTCGATCTGGAACTCAGCCAGATGGATCAACTGGCGCGCGACCGGTCGGAAGCCCGCCGTTACTTCCTTTCGCTCGACACCCAGCAGCAGCAGTGGATCACCCAGCAAATCCCACCCCACCTTCTCTCCTATTGGGAAGATCGAAACAATACGTCAGGATAAGAGACAGATCGAAGGCTCCCTCCTGTGGGCTCGATCCTGAATTCCCGGTCGAGGAGCCTGAACGGTGGAGAACCAAGGATTGAGAAGCAAGAGTTGGGAGTTGCCGGTTGGGGACGAGGTTCATTGGCAGGTGAGCGGATTTGCGGACCACTGGGCTCCGCCGGAAGCCAACCGTTCGCCGGAATCGCTCCTGCATGAAGTGGTCGCATCGCCGCTTGGCTACCCACCGCTTTACGAAGCCCTCGTTCCGGGAGATCGCATTGCGATCGCGCTGCATCCGGGTGTCCCGTCGGCCTCCGAGGTCATTCGCCCGCTGATCGATCGCCTCCTGGCCGCTCAACCAGACCTCGAATCGATCACCGTTGTCACTTCCAAATCGGATATGACCCTGGCTGCACTGAACACCCAGCAACAGGTGCCGGATGAATCATCGCCATCCCAAAACTTGATCCGTTGGGTTGTGCACCGCCCAGATGACCCACCCTCCATGGCCTACTTGGCGGCCGACGAGGAGGCCGAACCGATCTATGTGCAGCGAGATCTGGTCGACGCAGATTTCTTACTGCCAATCCAATCGGCCGCCAATTGCCGAGGCCCGGGCGCTGTAGCCCCCTTCTCCATGGCTCCAGATTTTGTCGATTCAGCGACCGCGCGGCGATGGGAACAGCAATGGGCCAAGCAAAGCGGCGTTTTCGCCTCCACATCGAAAGCCGCAACCACGGCCGACTCGACACTTCAATCCCTAGTCCAGGGACTGTCCATTGTCGTCATCGAGGGTCGCGATGAATCGATCGCCGCAATCCAAGCAGGCGAAGCCCGATCGATGGAACAGTGGCTGGAACAAGCTCGCTTGCCGCATGCTCCAGCCAGTTCGCTTCAGGCAAGTGATCTGGTGGTCGCTTCCCTCGTCGGTAAT
>JBJSWM010001163.1:0-7498 GCA_046085865.1 Pirellulaceae bacterium | reverse complement strand
CGCAGTGACAGTGCTTCTGCAATAGAGCCCACCACAATACAAATGACACTACGGCAGGCTCTTTGCATCAATACTAAAAAAAATGGCAAAGTGATAAAAATACCCTGCACCCAAGCCCCCTCTCCAAAGGGGAAATCTTCCACCGCTCTGCCTTGCATCCCCCCCGAAGGGTAGACGATCTTTCATTCCCAAGACCAGAGTATAAACGAAAAAATTCCCCCAAAAATGGTTGATTAGAGGTTTTCGCTATTTTTCTCACCCCATCAACTACCAAATTTTTGCAGGAAAAAGCCAAACAGGACAAAAGATTCTTCTGAAATCAGTCCGATGCACCAAAGTTCACTACCGAATTTTCGATAACAAGTTTTTTTACGATTTTAGCGACTGGGTTGTTTTTATTGTCTCAATCCGTCGGCTTTTTGGAGGCGCTGTCGCTTTTCCGCGACGTATGGTTGCATCGGAATCGTTGCGTTGGTTCCAAAGCCATCGTTCTCTTGCAGGAAGCCATCGGTGTCCACAGCACGTCCTCATCGATTGCAATGGAGTGGCAGGCTACCCAGACCGCTGGCGGCTTGGGTCGAGGCAGCATTGGCTTCGGGCTGGGACATCCAGTTCACTTCGCACGTTCACTCCAGCCCCCACTCAGCCTCCCTCGCTCACATCCAGCATGGCAGCGACTGGGCGACGGTGATTTCTCTCGATCCCCTAGCACTCCGTGCCCGCGAGGATCTGCAACGCGCTCAGACTTCCTGGCCAAGCCGAGCGGCAATCCACATCGACCACGAATCCCAGCGGCGGGCCATTGCGGGACTTTCTCTTCCGGTGCTGGAACGCCCGGAGCAACTGCGCGATTGGCTTAGGCAGCTGGCGCGCAAGCCCGCTGGTTCCCCCAGCCCGACGCCTTCTGAACCCTGCCAATCGTCACACCACGTTGGGGATAACGAACTATTTTGGGGGGATCACCCCGCAATGGAGGACCTGCGTCAGAAGATCGCTTCTGTGGCCGCCTCGCGCGTCCCTATCCTGATTGTTGGCGAAAACGGGACGGGCAAGACCCTGCTGGCTCGTTCCCTCCACCGGCAATCGCCGCGCCATGCCGATCCTTTCGTGGAAGTGGCATGCGGAGCGCTGACCGAGGCGCTTTTGGAGAGCGAGCTTTTTGGGCATGAGGCGGGTGCATTCACCGGGGCAGTGGCGGCTCGCAAGGGACGCTTTGAACAAGCCGACCGTGGCACACTTTTCCTGGATGAAATCGCCACCGCGTCTCCCGCAATGCAAGTGAAGCTTCTGCGAGTTCTTCAAGATCTGCAATTTGAGCGGGTCGGTGGGGGCCAGACGCGTCAAGTCGACGTCCGAATGGTGTTTGCTACCAACGATGATTTGTCGCTTTCGGTGCGTCAGGGGCGATTTCGCGAGGACCTCTTTTATCGCATCCATGTGGTTCCCATTACCGTCCCAAGCCTTTGGCAAAGACGCGACGACATTCCGGGAATGGCCGAGTTCTTCCTGAGGCGATTTGCCGTTGAACACCGACGCCAAATCGATGGTTTCGGAGAAGATGCCATCGATGCCATGACCTCCTATCGCTGGCCCGGCAATATTCGGGAACTACGCAATGCGATCGAACGCGCGGTGTTGCTGTCGCGGCGGCCCTGGATCGCCGCAAGTGACTTGAGCCTAGGTCCTATCGATTCCACCCTTGGACCCGTCGCTTCCCACATCCCTGCATCTCTTTCCCCTCGACTCGATCCCTCCCATTCGCTCAAAGAAGCTCTGGCTGTGCCGGAACGGCAATTGATTCTCGACGCCCTTCGCGAGCATGATGGGAATCGGGTCGCCACCGCTTTGTCGCTTGGCATCAACCGAGCGACGCTCTACAAAAAGATGAAACGCTTGGGAATTCCAGCGAGCGAAGGGGATGGATGTGGATAACCAAGGGGGCTGGAAAGCACATCGACAATTTGCATGGGTTGTTGTTGGTCTGCTGGTTCCCGTTGCCCTGCTGAACTATCTCGATCGGCAGATGCTGGCATCGATGAAGGGGTCGGTGATCGCCGATGTTCCAGGGATCGACCAACAAGCCAAGTGGGGCATGATCCTGGCCCTCTTCAAATGGGTCTATGCCTTGCTCAGTCCGCTTGGCGGATGGATTGCCGATCGCTACAGCAAACGCTGGGTGGTGGGACTTAGCCTGCTTGCCTGGTCCCTGGTCACCTGGGGGACCGGACAGGTTCAGTCGTATCCTCAGTTGCTGGCGGCCCGCGCGATGATGGGCATCAGCGAGGCGTTTTACATCCCGACAGCCCTGGCGCTCATCAGCGAATACCATCCCGCTTCAACCCGCTCTCGGGCGGTTGGATTCCACCAGATGGGAATCTACCTGGGGGTGATCCTGGGTGGTTTCAGTGGTTACGTCGCCGAGAGGCCGGATCTGGGATGGCGCTGGGCATTTCAATCTTGCGGTTGGATTGGAATCGCCTACGCGCTCCCGCTAGTCTGGCTACTGGGACTCCATCCCGCACCCAACTTCCAGAAGGATCAAACCACGTCGAATCACTCTCTCTCGCGAGGCATCCTTTCGAATCGAAATTTTTGGCTGCTGGTGACTTACTTCACTCTGCCAGCGATCGCTGGCTGGGTGGTGAGAGATTGGATGCCGGCGATTCTGAAGGAGTCGTTCCAGATCGGCCAGGGGAAAGCGGGAGTGTCGGCTACCGTCTACTGGCAGGTGGCGGCGATCGCGGGAGCGATCGTTGGAGGCTGGCTTGCCGATCGATGGATGCGAAATTCTCCACGAGGCAGGATCTGGGTGAGCGCTCTGGGGATGAGCCTGATCGTGCCAGCGATGTTCGGAGTCGGCTTTTCGCCTTCGGTCGGCTCCCTGACCATGGCCATCGCTTTCCTTTGCCTCTTCGGTCTCGGATGGGGATTCTTCGATTGCAACAACATGCCGATTCTCTGCCAGATCGTTCCCAAGAATCAGCGTGCCACAGGCTATGGCATCATGAATCTGGTCAGCATCAGTTGCGGAGGCCTGGCAGACTGGGGCTTTGGACTGCTGCAGGACTGGCATGTGCCGCTCTGGGGGATCTTCTCTGCCTTTGCCAGCCTGGCTGTCGTATCGGTGGCTCTGGTTCTTGCTATTCGCCCCACGCTGCAGGACGAAACCGCATGACCCCTGCTGCTCACCTTTTCCGCCGCCATGTCGATCAGGGGGAAGGCATCCATCCCGATGGAAGGACTCGGGCATAGGCAAAGACGACGCATCCCACCAAAGCCGCCAGGGCGATGCTGTGCCAGAAGACGTAACGCAGGATCTGCCCCTCTTCGCCTTGATGGCCCGTCGCAGCAGACGCCACCACCAGACTTTGCGCATCGATCATCTTCCCCATCACGCCGCCCGTCGTGTTGGCGGCCGCAGTGAGGATCGGATTGAGCCCGAGTTGTTCGGCTGTGATGCGTTGCAGCCCTCCAAAGAGAACGTTCGACGAGGTGTCGCTGCCGGTGAGCGCCACTCCTAGCCAACCGAGCATCGCACTGAAGAAAGGAAAGAGAACCCCGGTCGATGCAAAGGCCAGTCCCATCGTGGCATCCAGCCCCGCCGCCTTGGTCACAAACCCCAATGCCAGCATGGCCTATATGGTCACCAGGGAGATGCGGACTCGGCGCAAGGTCCCCCAATACATCCCGAATAGTCGACGAGGCCCGAAGCCCAGGCAAAAACCGCTGACCCATGCCGCCAACAGGAGGCTGGTCCCTGTCGCAGCCAACCACTCCACCTTGAAGATCGCCGGCTCGGCCATCGGTTTGGGAACCACCGGCGGCACCCGGATCACCGCTTCATGCAAGCGCCAGACTGGGATCTCCAACTTGCTGATACTCGCAAGGAAGCTTGGCACCCCCTGGCTCCCACCCTGAATCCACTGTTTGAACTGCGGTGTCCCCCAGACGAAAACAAAAAGCGTCATCCAAACCCATGGCATCCAGGCTCGAAGTACCGCAGAGGAGCTGTCAGGTAGGGTATCCTCTGCCTCCTGTTCCTCGGGCTCCCAGTCAAATCGCCATGCCTTCTTAGGCTTCCAGAACCGCAGCAACAACACGAGAGCGGCGATCGATGCGATGGCACCGGCCACATCGACCAACCAAGGTCCATGGAAATTGCTCACCAGAAACTGAACCAACGCAAAGCTGCCTCCCGCCACCAGGCATGCTGGCCATACCTCGAGCGCCCCACGCGCACCGGCCATCACCCAGACCAGCCAAAAAGGAACCAGCAAGGAAAAAACTGGCAAGATCCGGCCTGCGGCGGCACTGAGCTGCGCGAGCGGAAGGCCAGTGACGGCAGCCAGTGCAATCAGTGGGGTTCCTAAGGCTCCAAATGCAACAGGAGCCGTATTGCCCAAGAGGGACAACCCGGCCGCTTCCAGCGGTCGAAAGCCAATGCCAATCAGCATGGCGGCCGAGATGGCGACGGGAGTTCCGAAACCGGCTGCCCCTTCGATAAAGGCACCAAAACTGAAAGCGATCAGAAGGACTTGGATCCGTCGATCCGATGCCAACGACGCGATCGATCGCTTGACCAGCTGGAAGCCACCCGAAGCCACCGTCAAATCGAAAAGAAAAATCGCATTCAAAACAATCCAGCCGATGGGCAACAGCCCATACAGGGCGCCGTGGATAGCCGCCATTGCCGCTAGGTCAACTGGCATTTGATAGATGGCGATCGCTACGCCAATGGCCACCAGTAGCCCCAGCAATGCGGCGATGTGAGCCTTGACTCGGGTGAAACCAAGCAAGCCGAGAAGAACCACTACCGGAAGACTGGCGACCAGTGAGGAACACAGCAAACTACTGCCAACCGGCACATAGACTTGGTGCCAAACGGGCATTGAGGGTTCCTTCAGGCAGAAAGAATCGGATGGAATAAAACTCCGCGATGGTGAAGTCTAACCTATCATGGAAGTTCATCGCGATGCGACGACGCTTGTGGCCCATGCCCTATCGCCTCGGCCACGACGGGTTGTCCCGGCATGCCGCTGGATCTGGATCGGTCGATTCTGCTTCCTCTGCTCCCACAGGGATTGTCGATGCAAGATCCAATGGCTTGCGAATCGACCAAGCTCCATAAAAAGGACTTTGCAGGAAGTTCGGTTCCATCACCAAACCGGCTTCATCACACCAGGACTTCATTTGCGAGACCGACTCTGGAAAATCGCTTTCCCAGATATGGGCGATCACCTTCTGCACCTCCGACTCCGGTAAGGCCCTCCATCGCTCGATTTCCGTTTGGATACGCCTCAGAAAAGCCTCTCGCGTTTCCCCCTCAGCACGAAAAACGTCACTCCAGTACCAGTGACCACCTGGCACCATCCTCACGGCCAACTGCTGAACCATCGATCGCTTTCGGGAGGCAGCGAGATGATGGAGTGCATAATGAGTCAACACGACGTCAAAGCAACAGTCCCCCATTCGCTCCACCGCCGACTCCATGCGGCCGACCACCCAGTCGGCTTTAGCACCCTCTAGCCACCCCGTCACACCAGCCATTTGCCTCGCCTGCTCGATCGCATGGTCCGACAAGTCAACACCGACGTAGTGG
The DNA here is from genome assembly GCA_046085865.1 of Pirellulaceae bacterium. Taxonomy (GTDB): domain Bacteria; phylum Planctomycetota; class Planctomycetia; order Pirellulales; family Pirellulaceae; genus JBEISR01. Next base: position 1,899 of record JBJSWM010001163.1, on the reverse strand, counting down.
CTGATCGATCGACCGGAAAGGCACTGCCGAGCCATCCAGCCATTCCCACATCCGAGATCCAGAACCCGTAGCGGTCGAAGCAGCATTCGCAATCGATCGGCGACCCCCGATTGGATCTCCTGATGCATCATCCAATTGCGATCAATGATCGTGCTGTATGCATCCCAATTGCGAAACAGCGGGTGCGCAATCGATGGATCATTCATTCAGATCAGCCTCCATGGAGCTGTCGTTCGACGACGACCGATCGCCTTGCCGCGAATCGGTCCCAGCGATCGAAAATCACTTTCGGCGAACCGCTCTAGTGGCGACCTTCTTCTCGCTCCGACGAAGGCTCCAAAACCACCCCACGCTCAACACCAGCAACATCGCTAGGGTTAGCCAGATCCCATGCAAGGGTTCGAAAGTGTAATGGAGCACGGAATGAGGTGCCGCCTGGGTCACTCCATGGCCCGGATGTGCGCTGACTGTGCTGATAAAGCCCGATCCGATCGTCCATCCCACACAGGTCATGCAACGTGAAAACATGCCAAACTCTCTCGCCCATCGGTCTTTTGATCGTCCCAGATTGCTGCGTCCTGTTGGATCGGACTCCAAAGTCAGACCCACAGCACCTCAAAGCAAAAGTCTATCAGGTTGGAACCAGCCAACTCAAGATGGGCAACGCTTCAGAGCGACCGCATGCGGGCAACCCGTCAGGCGTGAATCGAAAGAAAAAAGGGGAGAGATTCAATCCACCTCGGGAAGCCGATCACGACCTCCGTCCGATGATTGACTTCGCCGGTTCAGATTCGCCAATGCACAGGGACTAGATGATCTGCGCAGGCCAAGCGAGTTCCCATTTCCAGCAACGAAAGCCAAAGGTTGCACAAGAAGGCAATCAAGATCCCTGCGGAGGTACTGCGGAAATCATCCTGGCGAGCGCTTCGGTGGGAATAGGAATCCCTTTGAGAATCCCCTCGACGGCGATGTTCAGTCCCACCAGCCCTTGAAAGCGACAGACGATCATGCGGTTCCGCCGCGCCTTAAGCAACTCACACATGAGAACCAGTCGCGTGCCGGGAAGGACTGGGTCGCGAAAACGAACTTCCTCCAAACCACCAAACCCCACCATTCCGTCGCCAAGGAGATCGTACTTGTGCGCGAAATAGCTGCAAAGCTGTGCTACCGCTTCTAGCATGACCACCCCGGGCATCAGCGGCATTCCGGGCATGTGCCCCCTCACCCAGAATTCGTCGTGGGAGACATCCTTAAAGCCGGCGCAACGAAACTTCTCGCGGTCTTCAAAGATCACCGCCGTCAGTTGCTCCATCTCGAACCGCTGAGCGTTGTGCTGACGGATCTCGTCGATGTTGGCAATGATATTGCCGAAGTCCAGCGTGGTGGGATCGACGATGTAGTCTTTACCTGGCGCTGTCATATTCCACTTTCGCGTTCAGCGTCCTTCCCATGAAACCTCATGGGAAAAACAACATCCAGGCAAGCTTTTCGCAAACCCCTCGAGACATCGCCGTAAACGGAGTTCTAGGACAACTGGAAGCAACCATTGGAAGAGTTCCAAAACTCCACCGAGGTGATGAATTTCTCAGTCCGATCAGGTGCGGATCTTCTTACGTTTGGCCTTGCGAGCCTTGCTGTTTGCAGGCCGCTGGCCATGATTGGCCTTCTTCAATTTCCGGTGTGGCTTGACCATGGTCTCTTCCCATTCTGGATCGTTTGTTCGCCGGGACTAAAAGGATCTCGAGCGAATTTCGGAATTGCAAAGCACAAAAGATTAGCAGTAGTTGTCTCGTTCGGCTAGGTAGACTTGAAATGTTGGCGAGGAAATCCACCCCCCCTTTTTGAGCAGACAATCAAATCTCAGATCGGCAGCTGCCCCGTAGTCGCTCCAGTGACCTA
>JBJSWM010001162.1:0-3226 GCA_046085865.1 Pirellulaceae bacterium | reverse complement strand
GGCGTCTTCTCTGAGTCATCCACCATCTGGCGATGGGTGGCTACGGGGATGCGATCCCTTTCATCGACCTTGCTTGCCATACTCGTATGCGACTGCTCGATACACCGCGAGCGGCCCGCCGCCAAGGAGGTGCATGAACGCGAGCGGGAGAGCGATAGAAAAAAGCGTGCGTCGGTTGAGGACGCACGCTTGTGGGATTTCTTGGTACGACGGTTGGCGACTCAGTACTCGGTATCGGTGACCAGACCTGGCTGAGGCACGGGGTATTTGCCATTCTCATCGGCCTTCAGGGGGCTTGGTCCATTGAGGGTCAGTTGTTCGATACCTGGAGAAAAATCGTGTTCGCACTGGAGCATGTCATCGAACGAGATGACCTGTCCAGTGTGGCAAGCCATTCGTCCCATCGAGGTCACGATGCTGGCCTTCACGCCGCGTTCGACTTCGTTGTAGGGCTTGTCGTCGCGGATGGCAGCGATCAGGTGATCCCATTCCAGTTGGTAAGGGTTCGCTTCTTGGGGTGGATACTGCCAGGCGAGATCCTTGGGGGTCATTCGCTGGCCTTTGTAGATGCGGCACTTGGCTGGGGTGTGTCCTGCGCTGCTGATAACGGCTAGGCCCTTGGTGCCGTGAGCGTAGCTGGCGAACTCCTGGTGGCAGCCGGGCATGATTCGGCCTTGGAGATCCATCTTGGAGCCATCTTCGAAGGTGTATTCCACCGAGTAGGTATCGAAGTTCTGGTCGATGTTGTCGCCACGGAAGTGTCGGCCGCCCGATCCCTTGGCTTCGACTGGCCAGGGGTTGGAAAGCTGAGCTTCCTTCATCCAGCAGCATTCGTCGATATTGTGGATCAGGAAGTCGCTGAATCCGCCTCCGGAAAGCCACAGGAAGGCGTGGAAGCGAGAGATCTGGTACATCAGTTCGCTGACTCCTTCCGGTTTGGGTCCGGTGGCGGCCGAACCGGTGGGGCCTGCCATCCGATAGGCTCGCATCAGGATGATGTCCCCGATTTCCCCCCCCGCGATGCGATCGAAAAGTTCTTTTCGGGCGTCGCAGTGTCGGCACATCAAGCCGACGCCTACTTTGAGATTCTTGTCGACCGACTTTTTCGCGAGTTCCAGCATCCGTCGACTTCCTGGGCCGTCGATCGTCACCGGCTTTTCCATGAAGACGTTGAGCCCTTTTTCGATGGCGTAGGAAAAATGGACCCAGCGGAAGGCTGGGGGAGTCGCCAGGATGACGACGTCGCCTGGTTTCAGCTGGTCCATCGCCTTTTTGTAGGCATCAAACCCGATGTAGCGACGGTCTTCGGGGACATCGACCTTGTCCTTGAAACCGTTGGAAATCTGTTGGTAGCTGCTGCTGAGCTTGTCGGGAAAGACGTCGGCCATGGCGACCAAGCGGATCGGTCCATTGTTGACCGACAGGGCGTTGGAGGCAGCGCCGGTGCCACGTCCTCCGCAGCCGACCAGGGCGACCTGGATCGTGTTGTCTTCGGCGGCATGGACCGACCTGGAGAGGAGGGAGGTGGCGACCAGGGATCCGGCGGTTGCCGCCGTTCCTGAGGTCTGGAGGAAACTACGTCGGCGCATCCCACGCGGGGCAGCAGGAGAGGTCATGGTGTGCCTTTCTTGGTATCAGACAGGAACGATCAGGGAGAATGCGAAACGCTATCGACGATGGCGAAGGTACTCGTGTCCTACTCCACCTTGGGCGTGGTCCGTTCCTTCTGTACCGGTTCGGACTTGTCCCATTTGGCTTGATCTTCTTCGGGAGTAGGAGTTTGTAGGGGACGCACAATGCGAAAGCCGACATGGAGGGCATCGGTCAGATACCAGATGCTGACTGGAACCTGGGGATCCTGAGCGATCCAGTCTTCGGTCGAACCTTCCCGAGCGGTGCTGCGGCATTGTTCGGGTTCCTTGTCCCAGCCACCGCCTCGCACCACGCGGGGGTAGAGCGTCATGGGGATGGCCAGAGGGTCTTTCTGTGTCGTCTCATCGAGTTCCGGGTACCCGTCTTCGTTGTACTGATCGAGCACCCATTCGGCGACGTTGCCGTGCATGTCATGCAGGCCCCAGGGATTGGGTTTCTTCTTGCCGACTTTCTTGTAGGCACCTTCCGAGTTGGCGGCATACCATGCATGTTCCTCCAGGAGGGCAGGGTCGTCTCCGAACGAGTAGGCGGTGGATGTGCCGGCGCGGCAAGCGTATTCCCATTCGGCTTCGGTGGGCAGGCGATAGAACCGCCCGGTTTTTGCTGAGAGCCATTTGCAGAAGACTCGAGCGGCGTGCTGCGTCATGCAGATGGCCGGGTAGCCCTTCTTGCCCATGCCGAAGGTCATGTCGGTGTAGGGCTTGGTCGGCTGGCTGATCTGAAAGACATCGGCCAGATCATCGCGTGGGGTTCGCGCAAACTGAAACTGCTCGCGCCGGTAGATATCCAGGTCGGCCATCCAGACTTCATACGCATCCCAAGTGATTTCGAACTTCGACATCCAGAAAGGGGAGATTTCAACAGTCCGTTGTGGACCTTCGCTGTCGTCCCGTCCTGCTTGGTCGTCGGGACTGCCCATCAGGAAACTGCCGCCGGGGATCGGCAGCATGTCGACTTTCACCTCGGTGTGTTCCAGGAGTTCTTTGTACGGCTTCATCGCTTCGGGCGTTGCCGCCTCAGCCTCTGGAACTGCCACCACTGGCGGCGGTTCGAACGCCCCAAGTGGAGGAGTCGTTGCGGCCAGCAGGAGCAAAAGTGCACAGGAGCCCAGGAGGTAACTTGGGATAGGCAGAGGCATGAACACAAGGTTTTCCTTGGAATGAAGTCGGCGGGAGGTCCGGCTGGGAAGGGCAAAAACGGACGGGTGGTCGCTGGTTGCCTTCACTGGATACCTTCACTGGCGTAACGGACCAGGCCATTTCGCAACGGACTGTTTTACAATGACAGAAACCGGATCGCTTTGCAATGGATACCGCAGAGGGGTGGCCGCTGGTCGCCTGAGGAAAAAGAAGCCAAAAAAAGAGGCTTTGCGGCGAGTTAGAACCCTGGAGTCGACCGGGGGCGGGTGGGCGAGATCGCGCAAGAGTGAGACTATGGGTCGAAGTGAGGGGGTCCGGATGAGAGATCGAACTGGCGAGCGGAGGGTTGGGGGCCAAAGGCGACATCAGCCATCGATGACGCGCCGCCAGTGGTCAACGTTTCTTGGTGGGGGTATGGCGCTGTGGATCGCCAG
>JBJSWM010001161.1:0-1786 GCA_046085865.1 Pirellulaceae bacterium | reverse complement strand
GTGGCACTTGCAGTGTCCCTGGGATTGGCTGCAGCGGTCTGGTGGGGGTTAGTGCAGTCATCTGAGCGGGCGATGACGGATGTGGAGCAGCGTCTTACGTTGTTTGCGACTTGGTTCTTCACCGCCATTGGCACTTGGGCTGTCCTGTTTTGTTCGTCCAGTCGCTGGGTTGGTGAGTTTTCGTCGATCGCTTTCCGAGGTGTGGGGGCTGCGTTCCTGACCACGGTGGCCGTGGTTGCAGCGGTTGGTTTAGCGAGCAGCTTTGTCGTCGAGCAGCCGATTCAGACGCTCGCCAGTTTGCCGCAGATTTTCAGTGCTGGGGAGCGAGTCTACAAGATCTCGGTGCCAGGAGCGTTGGCGGAAGCGAAAGAGTCCCCATTCACGGTTGCAGCAGTGCCTTATCGCGCCGAGCTGTTGACCTCGGTGGTGATTGAGTCGAATCGAAACATCATGATCACCGATTCCGATTCCGTCTCGCGATTTCTTATGCGTCCAGTGCGTGTCGAAGCGAGAGGGGAAGTCAACTGGAACCGCAAATCTGCGCTGCCTCCGCCCCTGCCGACTGCGTCGGGAGCTCAGATGTTCATTCAGAACCAGGAAATCGATCCTGCAGAGGTAGTCTTTCGACTCGCTACCAGCCCAGCCAATCCCGAAGTGAAGGCTCTTCTTATTTCAGCCCTTGGAGTCATTTTCGCTGGACTCCTCTTCTTTCTGCAACAGGGAGTCGCGCCGCGGGTATCGGCCATTGCATTGGCGGCAGCGAAAAACGAGATCACGCAACCACTCTTTCTCGTGCTTAACCTGATTGGGATTTTCCTGATTCTTTTGTTTGTATTCCTCCCTTTTCATACATTTGGAGAGGACATCAAGCTCCTGAAGGATTGCGGCATCACCATTATTCTGGTGCTGGCTTTGTTCCAGGGGGTATGGTCTGCCAGCAGTTCTGTCAGCGATGAAATTGAAGGAAGGACGGCACTCACCGTTTTATCGAAACCAGTCGACCGAAGGTCGTTTTTGATCGGGAAAATGCTGGGTGTTTTTTGGGTCCTGGCTCTGATGTTTGCCATCTTGGGGGCTTGGGAGCTGTTTTGGGTTGCCTTCAAGCCCATCTATGATGCAAAGGAGTCATCGCAGGACACTCCAAGTTGGCAGAGTTGTCATTTGGAGTTGGTACGAACTGTCCCGGGGCTGGTGATGGCGTTCCTTCATGCCTGCGTCCTTAGCGCATTTAGCGTTGCCCTGGCGACCCGGTTGCCTCAATTGGCCAATTTTGCCATCTGTTTCGCCATCTATGTCGTGGGGCATTTAACCGAGGCATTGGTCAGTAGCGCCGAAGGTGGCTTTGCGATCCTGCAGTTCGTTGGAGAGTTGATTGCCGTGATCATCCCCGACTTTGAGCATTTCTCGATGCAGTCGGCGATCGATGTGGGGAATCGGGTACCGATGTCATTTCTATCGGGTGCTCTGCTCTACGGGCTGCTCTACACACTGCTGGCAGTCCTTCTGGGACTGGTCCTATTCGAAGACCGAGATGTTGCCTGATCGTAGTTCGATTCGCTAGAGTTCGCTCGATGAGTTGGGTGAACTCCTGAGCGCTGGGTGTCGTGGACTTAGGGAGAGGTGTGCAAAAGCGGATCTCACGATCTTTGAGGGTTGCGGAGGCTTCCTTGCAGCTGTGGAGGTCGGGGGTCGACTTTTCCCAGCCTGGGTAGAGCTACTGTCTGCTGCGGGATTGGCAAAAACGTGATAAGCCTTGACGGCACGATGCCGCGATCCGAATAAAAGC
>JBJSWM010001160.1:0-5544 GCA_046085865.1 Pirellulaceae bacterium | reverse complement strand
CCACCGACCCCTGATGCAGGCGGGTAGCCAGTCCAGTCAAGAGCGACACCATCTTCGGCTCTGCCTGCTCCTCCAGGCAGCTGCTTCTTGCGCGCCAAGTGGTGTAGCCACCCAGCAGAAAGTGCTCGGGTGGTGGAATGTAACCGGCATGTCCGTTGGCCAGTCCGATGTTCATCGTCATGGCAAAAGGGCTGGCTCGCCTTAGCTTCAACCCAGTTTCGCCATACGATTCACAAGGATTCGCCAAAATCACTCCCGAACCGATTTGCATCGCCTGACATCGGAGCGGACGGGTATCAGGCATTTCCGAGAGGAGGACCGTCTCGCGCGCGTAATTCTCGATGAGAGTTTTTGGGAGTCGATCGGGAAAGTGAGTCGCCTGGTAGCGCTTCGCTTCGTCCACCTCCTCGGGTCGGGGCATCCGCACTCCAACCGTCTCGGTTTCCAGCAATGCGTCGACGCGCCCCCTCTCGGAATGCTCGATCTTCGGTAGCGCTTCCAGGATTCGCTCCGCGACATAGTCCCCCACCTCGACATGAGTGAAAGGTGCAGGAGGCTTGCTGAAGTCGATGCAATTGGCATCCCCGCTGGTTCCATTGGCCATGATGCCCAGAAATTGATCGCCTGCTTCTGGCCTCAGCGACTGGGCCAACCGCCTAGCAACCACACCGAAATAGTCTGCGGAGAGCGCCGGACTGCCCGCGTAATGGGTGCTGAAACTGGCGAGAACCGCCAGCGGTTTCCCGTCGGAGGTTTGCACAGAGAGGATCGGAATGGTGCGATCGATCGGGCCTACCGGTGCGATCTTGTTCGGGTTTTCATGCCCGGGATTCATCACCACCTCATCCCCATCCCGCCCCGTGAAGGGAGTCGGTTCCAGGGAGCCAGGACGCATCAACCAGCGGCGGCAGTGAATGTACTTCTCCGCGATCGTGCTCCCCCATCCGATCTTGGCGTCGACCTTGCGCTGTTTGGCTTGTGCGATCCCTTCGGCAATCCACTGTGGCAGCTTGGCAGCATAATCCTCCTGCACCGGAGTCCCGTGCGTGCCGGCAACCGAGACCGCCGAATGGGTGTGCGTCGCGCTGATGAGGATATGAGAGGGAGCTATCCCCGCCAACTGGCTAGCCAGTCGCCGCGCCTCATCCACCAGTTCGACAGGAAGAATGCAGTTGTCCACCACGCAGATGGCGATCTCTCGTTGACCGTCGGAAAGAACCAAGCAGCGGGCGTTCAGAGGATCGGTTGCTTTGTCGGCCTGCACCGCAGCGATTCCCCCGTTGACCCAGACGGGAAACTCCGTGGGAGTGATGTTTTTCAGAGCGATCCCAGCTTGTAGCCTCCCCTCCTCGGCTCGACAATCAATCCAACTGGCAAAAAGCAGGAAGCACCCCGCGACGAAACGCAGAACGGCGATGGCATTGCAGCGGATGCGAGCTGGCCGATGGCTCATGAGCGAGACTCCTCGTTCGTTCCAGGGACAGGCGGGACTTGGACCGGGCAGGTGGTGGGGACGCCGTTAGACGCCAGCTTTGATTGTATCGTCCTCGATTCGGCTGCGACGCATTTTCCCTAAGCCGTTTTTCTGTTCCAAACCCTGCTCTCCACGCACTTCACCAGGAACCGCACCGATGGTCTACCAGGCAACCGTAGGGGGAGAGTTGTTTCGTTTCCCGTCTTTGGCCGACTTGATGGCGAAGGCCAACGAGGAGAAAGCAGGGGACCAGTTGGCGGGGGTCGCGGCCATCAGCCATCGCCAGCGGATCGCCGCCAAGCGAGCGTTGGCCGAATGCTCCCTTCAGGATTTTCTTAGCAACCCGCTGATCGAACCCCAGTGGGATGAGATCAGCCGCCGCCTGATGGAAGATTACGACCCAACGATCTATCAGGAGTTCCAATCGTGGACCGTTGGGGAGCTGCGAGATCAGTTGCTGGCCGCATCGCCCGATGAGCTCAGCCGTTGGGGTTGGGGACTTCTTCCGGAAATGGCGGCGGCGGTGGCCAAGCTGCTGACCAATCAGCAGTTGATTGTCCTTGCCAGCCGGATCCCTCGAGTCTCTCGCATGCGGAATACGCAGGGACTACCAGGCACATTGGGGATTCGAATCCAGCCCAATCATCCTAGCGATGACCTGCGTGGAATCCTGGCATCGACGATTGAAGGCCTTCTCTACGGGTGTGGAGATGCCGTGATCGGCGTCAATCCAGCAACCGATTCCGTCGCGCAGGTGTCTGCCATCCTGAGAATGCTAGACCAGTTGATCCAGCATGCCGAAATCCCAACCCAACATTGCTGCCTTGCTCACATCACCACCCAACTGCAGGCGCTGGATGCGGGCTGTCCAATCGACCTGCTGTTCCAGTCGATCGCCGGCAGCCAGAAGGCCAATGACAGTTTCGGAATCAACCTGCAACTGCTCGAAGAAGGCCGACAGCAGGTGATCGAATCCCATCGCGCAAGAGACCGTCGTCTGGAGGGAGCCCAGGTGATGTACTTTGAAACAGGGCAGGGGAGCGCTCTCTCAGCAAATGCCCACCACGGCATCGATCAACTGACCATGGAAGCTCGCGCCTACGGAGTCGCGCGGTTGTTCGATCCGTTTCTGGTCAATTCGGTCGTCGGCTTTATCGGTCCGGAATACCTTTTCGATGAACGACAGATTGTGCGAGCCGGCTTGGAGGATCATTTTCTCGGAAAGTTTCTTGGCCTCCCGATGGGGGTCGATGTTTGCTACACCAATCACTGCGATGCCGATCAGAACAGCGCCGACAATTTGATGGTGCTGCTGGCAGCCGCTGGCTGCAATTACTTTATGGGAGTCCCAGGCACCGACGATATCATGCTCAATTACCAGTCGACCAGCTACCATGATGCGGTCGCCGTCAGAAGGCTCTTCCACCGCCAACCTGCCCCGGAGTTCCAGAAGTGGTTGGAAGAGCGTCAAATCGACGCTTCGGGAGGCTGGGAAACGCTGGAAAAACTTCGCCAGATCGAAAGACTGATCGCATGCTGCCCGATGATCCACAGCAACCACTGATTCGGTCGATTCGACAAGCTACCCATGCACGACTGGCACTGGGATCCGTCGGAGGCGCGATGCCGGCAGCCTCCTACCTTCAGCTTCGCGAAGATCATGCCCTGGCTGTCGATGCGGTGCATCGCGACAGCGATCTGATCGCCGATTGGGGTAGCGAATTTCTGGAGCGATTTCCTGTGATCCAGCTAGCCAGCCAAGCCAACAGTAAAGGGGAATACCTCAAACGCCCCGACCTGGGTCGATCGCTTTCGGAAGCTTCGTTGCAGCAGCTTCGCGCGACCCGTCACGGCAACCCCGATCTTCAGATCCTCATCGGAGATGGCCTCTCCTCGCTGGCGGTCGCCAGGCAGGTCCCTGAACTATTGCCTCGACTGATAGAGGAGGCACAGCAGGCAGGATGGACGATCGGTCCGCTCTACTTCGTCCGCTACTGCCGCGTGGGGGTACTCAACGATTTCGGGAAGAGTATCGACGCCAAGGTCTTTGTGTTGCTAATTGGCGAACGACCTGGCTTGGGGTCGCCGGAGAGCCTGTCGGCCTACATGGCCTACCGACCGGAGGCGGGGCACACCGATGCGGATCGCAACCTGATCTCGAACATCCATCCTTTGGGTGTCGGTGCCCCCCAGGCAGCCCAACGGATCTTCGCCCTGGCATCTCAGATGATGCAGCAACAAGCCAGCGGCTTTCGGATCAAGGAAGCTTGGGTTCCGGAACGGTTGAGTCCTAGCTCCCATCGGCGATTGAGTTGATCCGGACGCAGCAACAAGCCACCTTCTAGCCAAGGAAACAACAGATGGATGCAGGGGACGACCAACGACTTCTGGAATCGATGGGCTATCGCCAGGAACTGGCCAGGCGGATGAATGGCTTTTCGAACTTCGCCATTTCGTTTTCGATCATCTGCATCTTGGCCGGCGGTATTACCTCCTTCCATGTAGGCTTCTGCACGGTGGGTGGGGCCGCGATTGGAATTGGCTGGCCGCTGGTTGCCCTTTTTTCCTGCGCGGTGGCTGCAACGATGGCCCAGGTGGCTTCGGCCTATCCTACGGCAGGTGGACTCTACCATTGGGCCAGCGTTCTGGGAGGCAAGGGCTGGGGTTGGGCCACCGCGTGGTTTAATCTGCTGGGACTGGTCGCGGTGCTGGCGGCGATCAACGTAGGACTTTTCCAGTTCCTTGTCGGCATGATCGGCTGGTATCGCGGCGAGCCTTTTCTGCCACCATTATGGACACAGATCGTAGCGATGATTGCGATCACCGGTGTGCAGGCTGTCGCCAACGCGCATGGCATTCGCTGGACCACCCGCTGCACCGACTTCAGCGGCTATTGGATCTTCCTGGTAGCAACGCTACTGACCGTAGCGATGCTTTGGTGGGGCTGGCCTTGGAGAATTTGGCAGCTTTGGGAATTCGCCAACTACAGCGGCCCTGCAGGCGGCGATATCTGGCCACCCCAGTCCAGCGGATGGCTCTTGTTCGCGATGGGGTTCCTGCTGCCCGCCTACACGATCACCGGCTTTGACGCCTCGGCTCACGTCTCCGAGGAAACCAAGCAAGCGGCCATCGAAACCCCACGTGGCATCATTCGCTCGGTGGTCGTCTCTGCCATCGCCGGTTGGCTGATGCTCGCCTCCTTCGTCATCGCCTGCCCCGACACTGCCGAAGCCGCCAAGCAGGGCCCGAACGCTCTTTTCTGGATCCTGCAGCAGGTGCTGCCCAGTTGGCTGCTTGGGCTGTTCCTGATTGGAATCGCCATGGCCCAGTTCTTCTGTGGACTTGCCACCGTCACCAGCGCCTCGCGCATGGTGTTCGCGTTCGCGCGCGATGGGGGCCTGCCCGCATCGAAATGGCTGCAGCAAGTCGGACGTTGGCAGACTCCCGATCGCGCGGTCTGGCTGGTCGCCGCATTCGCCGTTCTCTTTTCCGTTTGGACCCCGGTCTACAGCACCATCACCATGGTCTCGGTGATCTTTCTCTACATCTCCTACGTCATCCCCACCTTCCTTGGCGGGATCGCGTACGGCACCCGATGGACGCAGATGGGTCCCTGGCAGTTGGGATGGGCCTACCGACCACTCGCAGCGCTTTCGGTCATCGGCTGCGTCGGACTAATCGCCCTGGGAATGCTCCCCCCCAATGATCGTGCCCTCTGGGTGCTGGCGGTTACCATCGCATGCCTACTTTTCACCTGGTGGGGTGGCCAGCGGCAACGATTTCCTGGGCCGAAAGAACTGCTGGAGCGGTATCGCTGCAAACTTGGCGGCGAACAAAACCAAACCACCCCTCGCCCGAAGACCTCAAAATCAGAAAAATCGCCATAGTCCGACTTGAAATCCGCTCTTCAACCGACTCTAATTCCCCCAAGTAAGCCACCCCAAGCGACTCACCTTGAAATAACTAACTCTTTTTTTATTGCTTTCTTGGAAAAGCTTTCCTGAGGACTTATTAGACATTGTTTTAGTTGAACTCAACGTCTCCAGAAACCTCATTCTTCCTAGTTGCGT
>JBJSWM010001159.1:0-806 GCA_046085865.1 Pirellulaceae bacterium | reverse complement strand
CTCCAACCCCAAATCCGACTCCTCCGATCTGGAATTCCAAGCGACCGACCATGGGGGACGGACGATCCAAATGAAGCCCTATTTTCTCATCGCAGCCAATCAGTTCTTCACTGCAACCTGGGATCTTGTCGAGTCACATCGACCCGAAGAGGAAAAACGCAATTTAGCTCTGGGAAAACCTACCCTCTGCTCCACCCCCGAACCAGAAGGCACCAACTTGGAATGCTTCATGCGCTCCTCGAAAGCGGTCGATGGGTTGTTCGGCGGTGACGACGACTGGTATGTCAAATGGTTCCCTAATGGGATGTCCCCTCAGTGGATCATCGTCGATTTGCAACAGCCCGAAGCGATCGGATTGGTGCGATGGATCCCAGCGAAGGAAGATAGCGATGCGAACATTGCCTACCGCTATCGAATCGAATCGTCATTAGATGGTGAAAACTGGAAACTCGTCGCCGATGCTTCCAACAACCAGAAACCAGAAGCTGCCTATCAGCATGCGGCAGATGGTACAGCGCGTTGGATTCGATTGACCACCCTTCCCAACCCTGCCGTCAAAGACCATCAGGCACGCCCGAAAATCGCTGAACTCCAAGTATTGGCCCCCTGATGGTGGCTACGAAGACGATCCCCCCACGTCAGGTAGCCAACGCCGCCAGGCGGTGGAGGGCTTCGCGTTTCTTCGTGCAAGCTCATCCACCATCTGGCGATGGTGGCTACGAAGAGTTTCGTTACCTGCGGACGTCAGGTAGCCAACGCCGCCAGGCGGTGGAGGGCTTCGAATTTCTTCGTTCTAGCTCATCCCC
>JBJSWM010001158.1:0-7647 GCA_046085865.1 Pirellulaceae bacterium | reverse complement strand
CTCGGCTTGGAGAGCTTCTCCGGCTTCCAGCCACTTGCCTTGGTACCAGGCTTGGTGTCCGGCCGGGACACGCGGCCCTTAGGGCTGGTAGCAGCTTTCGGTTTGCGAACAGATGCAGAAGCTTTTTTCTTCGGGGCGCTGGCCATAGGCTTAGCAATCCGGATGTTTGAGATAGAAAGGAGGGAGAGGGAAGGTAGGAAGTCGCCGGATCGAGGGTCGTTCAGACCTCAAGGTGTTCCACCAGACGACAGATCCGCAGGTTCGTTTCGCTGCTGCCGCACCCGGGCAGCCATCATCCGGCATACCCTGGGTCGCCACAGCGCCTCGATCCAAGAGCCCCCCGAAAAGCTTCGATTCGCCTCGGAAATCGCTGTTTCCACGAATCGGTCTTCTCGGAAAAACCGCGTCATCTGTCTTGCATGTCATCGGCCAGTGGATGCACCAACCAGACATTTCTGCTGGAATTAGTATGCTTGGCAAATGAAGAATTGCATAGTTTTGAAATAGATGTACACTATCCTTCGTGTTGTAAATGAGCAGAAAAATCGATTGGAAAAGATAAAAAGAATCGTTTGTCCACTTTCTTTCGAGGGGAACGCATGAGAGGTTCGCAAGATGAAGTGAATTCCAGCAAATCCCCTCGTCCCAAAATCGCAGCGGCCGGTGCCATCGACTGGGTTTCGCGCGTGCTGGCTGTCCTGCTGGTGATGGTCGCCCCCGGAATGCTCGGATCTTGGTTGGATCGTCAACTGGCGACTCGTTGGTGCACAGCGATTGGATTCTTCTTGGGGATGTTGGCCGGCATGGTTGGACTGGTGGTGCTGGTCGCACGTTTCCAGGTCCAGAACCCCGCTCGAGGAAAACCGCTTGTCGACGAATTGCAGGAGACGCCCGATCGCGATCGGGAATCGGAGTGATTTTGGCGCTGCTGGAATTGGCGCTGCTGGAAGATGGAGCCGTTGGATCCCGCTTGCCAGTTTTCACGTAGGGAGAAATCGGCCGACTGCCGACGACTCCATGAAGCTCGGGGGGAGGATCGATATTGAACTTACCGAAGGCTCTTGCAGCAGCGATCCTGTTGGCAGGGGTCAGCCCATGGATTGGCGCCAGTTTGACTCGACTCATTACCGGCGATTGGCATTTCCGAACTTGGTGGTTGGCTGCCGGCATCGCGCTATCCATTTCGATTCCGACTCTGCTAGTGAGCAGCTCGAGCGCCTGGAGTCGACTGGGGGCCGGTGGGCCGCTGCTGATCGTCGCATGGAGACTCGGTTCTTACTTAGCGGTCCTCTTGCTGTCAGGTGCGACGAAATGGCCGGGGGATAATTTTTTTGCCCAATGCTTGCTGGGCTGTTATTTCCCTTTCCTGGTATTAGAATCAGGGTTCAGCATTTCGAAATCTTCTCCCCCTCCGACTCGTGAATAGCAGTGACTTATGGCGGACGATATCCTCCACATCAAAGACAGCTATTACTTCGAAGTCCCAAGGTTTCTTTGGCCAAGCCACCGCAAGTCGGCCAGCGAATTTCCTTCCTGGATGGTTCGATTGGACGACGACTACCAGCAGTGGGAGTCGACGCGCTTTGAGCAAACTCTTCAGGAGTTAGGCGTCAGTGCCGACCAGATTGCTGAGGCGAAAGAAGCTTGGAAGAAGTGGACCCATGAGAGCCACTCCAACAATTCTTGGCCGATGGATGCATGGCTGGATCGTCACTTCAGCGAATTGACGGACAAGGCGAAAGCTTGGGCCAAGAAGAAGGCACCTCAGGAGAAGGATGTCGTTTCGGTCTACCTTTCGAACCATCCCGAAGAGCCGCTTGCCTGGATCAATGACCTCTACAAGGATCCAGCGAAACTGCAGAAGTGGAAAGCAGCTCAGGTTGCCGCGGATTCCAAGGAAACGCTCGACGGCTACTTCGCTCAATCGCCCGGCGCCAAGTGGGATTCGGCGAAGATTGAGGCCTACAACAAATCGCTCAACGGTAAGATCTTTATTCCTCAGCCCTTCGGCACACTGAAGAACGCCTACGAACCCGCCTCCGGTATCTGCATCAGTCGCTACATGCTGATCGAACTGGCAGTGGCTCTTCTGGTCTTCTATCTCTTCCGATGGTTGGCCGGAAAAATGTCGACGGGCGAAGCTCCAAAAGGCAAGCTCTGGAATGCACTGGAAGGGATGGTTACCTTCGTTCGCAACCAGGTGGTCGTACCCGCGATGGGCGAACATGACGCCGACAAATACATGCCCTTTTTCTGGACGCTATTTACTTTCATCCTCGGCTGCAACTTGGCCGGAATGATTCCGTGGGTGGGGGCCCCGACCAGCGTGATCGGCACGACCGGCACTCTGGCCATCTTTGTTTTTCTTCTCGGGCTCTACCTGGGGGTCAAACAATTCGGGTTATTGGGCTATTTAAAAAATATCTGTCCTTCCCTTGGCCTGCCTTCTTATCTGGCGATTTTCATCGTTCCACTGTTGTGGGTGATCGAGGCGGCATCGCTTTTGATCAAGCACTTCATTTTGGCGATGCGACTGTTGGCCAATATGGTTGCTGGTCACTCGGTTTTGCTTGGAATCATGGGCATGGCCTTTGGTGCCCATGCGTTGACGATGCATTCGGGCAGCTGGTCGGCCCTGGCGATCATCTCGCTGCTGGGAACGACTGCGTTGAGTTTTCTGGAACTGTTTGTTGCCTTCCTTCAGGCTTACATTTTCACCTTCCTGGCGGCGTTGTTTGTCGGCAGTGCCATCCATCATCATTGATGGCTGACGACTGTTTGGCTGCGGGCAGGTGGAAGGGAAACGATTTGGTGTTTCTGTTTTTCTAGGAGAGTTGTGCTGTGATGAATCATTTGCGAGCCGCTTTGTGGGCTTTCGGACTGATGTTTGTTCTGGCAGCCCCAGCTTCGGCCCAAGAAGCTGCTTCGGGTGCGATTCCCGGAGCGATTGGTGCCGGTCTGGCGGTGATTGGAGCCGGATTGGGAATTGGTCTGCTGGCCAAGGGAGCCGTGGAGTCGATTGCTCGACAACCCGAATCTTCCGGCACGATTCAGGTGGCGATGATCATCGCTGCGGCACTGATCGAAGGTCTCGCGTTTTTCGCGGTGATCGTCTGCCAGGGCCAGAATCCATTCAAGTAAGCGAACCACGTTGCCTTCCCTCCGGACGATTGGGTTCGATCGGTCCGGCCGGGGAATTCGGTGACGGTATTGGTCCATTTGGTTGTGGATTGCTCTAAGTTGCAGTCGACGGCCAGATGGAAGGGCGGAACAGGACGGTCTGTTTGCGAAAGCGGACGGCCAGCTTGTGGTCACTCCGTTGCATCTGTCGGCGGTTCTGGAGTTCATCGCGCGAACGATGGAATCTGGAATCCCAGGTCGACCGATCGCTCTGGTCACCCACCTGCTTAGGCTGCAATTCGACTTTTGTGGACCGTCATGCGGTGCATGAGAGAAAGAGCGAAAGACATTCGAAGGGTGGTTTCCGACAGGATGCCACTGCAAGGATTTCATGATGATGCAAGCGTTGAAGGTGCGGTGGGGCTGGATGGCCTGGTCGCTCTTGCTAAGCGTGCTGATTGGCAACGGGGTGCATGCATCGTTTCTCGATGTCGCGATGCCGTTGGCGATGTACGAGCAGGGCCACGGAGCCGATGGTCATCACGAGGTCGATTTGACTCACGGGCATGCGTCCAGCCAGCTGCTGGCTCCCGTGGAATGGCGAACCGACAAGGCGATCTTTTCGGCGATCGTCTTTGGGTTGCTTTTGCTGGGTCTGTACTTCGCTGCCTGGAAGAAAATCCAAGCAGCCCTCACAGCTCGGGAAGAGAAGATCGACAAGCAAATTCGGGACGCCCAGTATGCATCGGAAGAGGCTCAGAGGAAGCTGGCCGAGTACCAGCAGAAGCTCGATGCCGCCGCCCTGCATGATCAGGAGATGCTGGTCCAAGCCAAGCGGGATGCCGAGGCATCGGGTCAGCGCATTGTCTCGGAGGCTCAAGCCGAAGCCCAGCGGCAACGGGACAACGCTTTGGCGGAAATCGATGCGGCCAAGGTCGCAGCGATTGGCGAGCTGGGAAAGAAGAGCACCGACCTTGCTTTCTCACTCGCCCGGAGCATTGTGGGACGCGAAGTGAAGGCCGAAGACCATCAGCAGTTGATTCAAGAAGCGCTGCGGAAACTGCCCAGCGCCAACTGATCACGTTGTCTACCTAATCCTTGAACACCCGGACGGCGTTCGAGGAAGGTGGATCGAAGGGGATTGTCGGGAATTTCCCTGGCGATCGAATCGATTACCTCAGTTCACAGTGGTGACCGTTTGAAGCGGTGGCCATGGAGTCGACCCGATGGCGGACGCTCAACCTATCGAAACCGTCTTTGACGATCAGGACCAAGTGATCGGCGAGATGTATGGCAAGGCCCTTCTGGGTGCTCTCGGGCCCAAGGCGGGGACTGGAGTCGAACAGCTGGAGTCGCTGGTGGCTGATGTGTTGAAGAAACTTCCAGCATTCGACGCAGCCTTGGTCAGTCCAAGTGTTCCGATGGAACGCAAGATGGAGTGGATTGACCGTGCGCTTCGGGGGAGGGTGGACGACGTACTGTTGCGGTTTCTGAAGGTGGTTTGTCGCCGCGGACGTTTCGGATCGCTTCGCAGCATCGCGGCCAGCACGCGAAAAATTTTCGATGCCTCCCAGGGTCGCCAAGCGGTCACTATCACTACGGCTGCGCCCATGACGGAGGGCCAGAGAGAACAGATTCGAAACGTGCTGAAAAATCGCTTTCAGGCCGACGTCGTATTGGAGGAGAGGGTCGATCCTTCGATCCTCGGCGGTCTGCTGATCCGCCAAGGCGACACCGTCCTTGACGGTAGCGTGGTAGGTCGGCTTCGCAGCAGTCAGAAGAACACGGTGGAGAAGACCGAGCAGACGCTTCGGCAACAGCAGTCTCGCTTGGTGCGTTGAATCGGCAAGGCGTTCCGCTGGGGACGCTGAGCCAAGTCGAAATAGATGGCTACAGGATCCTTTTTCCTTTCATAGTTTTCGGTCAGTCAGCACCGATTGAGGTGAGGCATGAAGTTTAACTCGGACGAAATCGCTTCGGTCATCCAGAAAGAGATCGAGCAGTTTGAAAGCCAGATGGACGTCCGCGAGGTCGGCACGGTGCTGGAGGTGGGGGACGGGATCGCTCGCGTCTACGGTCTCTCCAACGTGATGAGCGGAGAGATGGTGGAGTTCCCCAGCGGCGTCACGGGACTGGCGTTCAATCTCGAAGAGAAAAGCGTCGGGGTGATCATCCTGGGTGATTACCTGTCGATTAAAGAAGGTGACGAAGTCAAAGCGTTGGGTCGACTCCTTTCGGTTCCCGTAGGAGACGCCGTGATCGGCCGAGTGCTCGATCCACTAGGCAATCCGCTCGATGGCAAAGGCCCCGTCAATACCGATCTGAAGCGACCTGTCGAACTGATCGCCACCGGCGTTGCCGAACGCCATCCGGTGCATGAGCCGATGCAGACGGGGATCAAGGCGATCGATGCGATGACGCCGATCGGGCGAGGCCAGCGCGAATTGGTGATCGGTGACCGCAAGACCGGCAAGACCGCAGTCGCGATCGATGCGATCATCAATCAGAAGAACACCGGCGTCAAATGCTTCTACGTCGCTGTCGGCCAGAAAGACTCCTCGGTCGCTTTGGTGATCGAAGCGCTCAAGAAGCATGGCGCTATGGACTACACGACGGTGATTGTCGCCGGTGCCAGCGAACCTGCGCCGCTTCAGTACATCGCTCCCTACGCCGGCACGGCGATGGCCGAACACTTCATGTTCAACGGCGGTCATGCATTGATCGTCTACGACGACTTGAGCAAACAGGCTGTGGCATACCGTCAATTGAGCCTTCTGATGCGTCGTCCACCCGGACGCGAAGCGTTCCCCGGGGACGTGTTCTACTGCCACAGTCGGTTGCTGGAGCGGTCGGCCAAGCTGTCGAAGGATCTGGGTGGTGGGTCGCTGACCAGCCTCCCCATCATCGAGACGCTGGAAGGGGAAGTCTCCGCGTACATTCCCACCAACGTGATTTCGATTACCGACGGCCAGATTTATCTTCAGCCCGACCTTTTCTTCTCTGGGATTCGTCCCGCGATGAACGTCGGTATTTCGGTTTCGCGCGTCGGTGGTGCTGCACAGATCAAGGCGATGAAGAAGGTCGCCGGTGGGTTGCGTTTGGACTTGGCATCCTTTCGCGAACTGGAGGCCTTCGCACAACTGGGCACCGAACTGGACCCCGCCACCCAGGCTCGTTTGGATCGCGGCTATCGGATGGTGGAACTGCTAAAGCAGGCTCAGTACCAGCCGATGAGCGTTGCGGAGCAGGTGGTCAGCATCTATGCAGGGACCCGTGGTCATCTCGATGACGTGCCGGTCGCCAAGGTACGGGAGTTTGAGCAGGGGCTGCTGGATTTCATCCGCAATCGGTCCCCGGAACTGCTCGAGAAGATCGTTCAGATCGGAGACCTGACACCGGAGATCGAAGAAGCGATCAAGGGAGCCATCAGCGGCTTCAAGGCGACTTTCCGAGCGTAGCTTGTTGAGGCGAACGCTCGCCACACCGACAGTGGCCGACCGATTGGTTTCGGTCGGCCCATACCAACCCCACCGGACAGCTGGATCGAAAGATGGCCAATCTTCGGGCTCTCGACAAACGACGCAAGTCGATCAAGAACATCCGCAAGATCACGCGGACGATGGAACTGATCGCGACGGCGCGCTTCAAGAAGGCGATGGATCGTGCGGCAGCGGCGACCGATTACACCGATCGCATCACCGCCATCGTTCGCGACCTATCGCGTTCCGGTGCCAGCGTCTCCCATCCCCTTTTGGAAGTCCGCGATAAACCCACCAGCGCCGAACTGATGGTGCTGACCAGCAATCGGGGACTGTGCGGAGGCTACAACGGATCGGTGGTTCGTGTCGCGTTACAGCGACGCCAAGAACTAGCCGACCTGACCGGCAAATCATCGCTTCAAGTCAGTGGTAAGCGAGGCATCGCGGCGCTCAAGTTCCGTGGGGTCGACATCGAGAATACGTACACCCAATTCGAAGATCAGCCGTCCTTTGATGCTGTGTCCAAGATCGCCGACGACCTGATCCAGCGATTTGTCACCCGTCAGATCGATCGCGTTGACGTCGCCTACACGCGATTCCAGAGTATTTCCAAACAGCAGGCGGTGGTCGAGACGTTGCTTCCGTTCACCCAACCATCCACCGAGACGGTTTCTGGCGGTTCGAAGGAAGATTATGAATTCCTCCCTAGTGCCGCAAGCATTCTCGAGGAGGTGGTTCCGGCCAGTTTTCGAGTGCGCCTGTTCAAGTGCTTTCTCGATGCGGCCGTCAGTGAACAGATCGCGCGGATGGTGGCGATGAAAAGCGCTACCGAGAACGCAGGAGACATGATCAAGCAATTGTCGCGCACCTTCAACCGAGCTCGGCAAGCCAAGATCACAGGCGAAATCATGGAGATCATCGGGGGCGTTGAGGCGCTCGGATAAGAGACAGGCATACCATCAGGAATTCAGTGGTCCGCTTTGCTACATGCAAGCAGACCACGTCACCAGACGCTCATTCATCAATCGGGAATTGCTAACATGGCCAC
>JBJSWM010001157.1:0-3269 GCA_046085865.1 Pirellulaceae bacterium | reverse complement strand
CCGAACACTAGCCCCACAGCGCCCGCTAGCCCCACAGCACCCGCTAGCTTCCTGCCGCCGCCCCCTTCAGGACCAGCGGCACCCACGGGACTAGTCCGCTAGTGGACGCAGCGAATTCACTTCATCCGCAGCGAGGGATTCCGATCCCTCCACTCCTTCCGCGATTCGACTAACTAAAGAGAACGACGATGAGTTCGATGAATCAGGCTTTTCTCCGAGCGTTCGCGAAGCAACAGGCTGCCCAGGCAGCTCGCGCCACCCATCACCAGCCGGTGGTTGGCACCAGCGCGCCGGGGGCTTCGCAGGCTGCGGATGCACCTAAGACCGATCAGGGCGAAGCCATCCAATCGGATCGAAGTTGCTCGGTGACCCCGTTCGCTCTGGCCGGATGGAGCATCTCCACCCTGGAGACTTCGGGCATCGACTCGATCGAAGGAAAGGCCCCGATCGAAGGCAAGGCAACGTCCAGCCCCGTGGATGTCCAATCGATCCAAGCGACCGAGTCGGAAGCGAGCAAGGCTTCTCAAGTGCAGGGGCCGTTGACGGAAGCAGAACGGGCGACTGCCCTTCGCATCCATCCCGAACTGGAGGACGAATCGCCGGTGGAGCCGATGAGGTCGACCAGTCAAGGCAGCGTGTGTCAAAGTAAAGCCTTTCAAAGCACTTGGGAAGTCGATGGCCTGCAGTGGCCTGAGATGGTTTTGGTGTTGGAACAGCACCGCAGCGACCTGATCGACACCCTAGGATGGGCTCAGGCAACCGCTCACGCCCGCGGCGCCCGCATCCTCTGGGTCACCAGCCCCCAAGCTCGCTCCGGTCGATCGACAATCGCCTGCTCGCTGGCTCGCGCCGCCAGCATGCAGGGGCTGAAGACCTTGCTGATCGACGGGGACTTTGAACATGCCTCCCTGGCGCAGCAGATGCACCTGGAAGCAACGTTGGGCTGGGAGCAGGCATTGGAGCAAAGGATTTCGCTGGAAGAGGCAGCCATTCACAGCCTCTCCGATCAGCTGACGCTCTTGCCGCGTTTGGAGCGGACGATTCCGGAATCGTTGCTGGCCTGCCCAGAGACGATTGCTGCGATGCTGGATCAACTCACCGAATCCTTCGACTGGATTGTGATCGACGGCTCACCCCTGGATGCGGTCTCGCTGCCCCTTTGGACCTTCCCCGATCGCACTCCGATCGATGCCGCCATCGTGGTCATGGGATCGGGAGCCGCCGAAGCAACTTCCTACGAAGCCGCCTGCGAACGCATTGCTGCCATGGGGATTGAGTCGACCAGTCGCGTCGATAACTTTGTCCTCGACCCCGTATGAAACGGCAAACAGGTTGCCCCAGCAGACAGTTTGCCCCAGCCAACAGTCCGAAAGGATCTCAGCGATGTACGAAAGCTATTGGGGACTGACTCAGCGTCCCTTTGATGAGCGGCAGGATCTGGCTTGTTATTATCCTGGTGAAGCGCATCAGGCCACCCTGCTGAAACTTCGCTATGCCATCGAGAACCGATCGCTCTCGGCGCTGGTCAGCGGCAGCAGCGGGATGGGCAAAAGCCTTCTCATGCGATGCCTAGCCGATCAGATCCGCGAACCTGCCGGTCCGGTGCAGCACTTGGTCTATCCAGCGATGAACCGCGAGTCATTCTTGCGCACGGTGGCTTCGCGACTAGCCGACCGGTCGATCGCCTCCATCGAAGATGAAGCGATGGCGCTGGAGCTGCTGGAGACATGGTTGGCCGATCAGGTGAAGGCGGAGCGTCATCCTGTTTTGGTCCTTGATGAAGCGCAGGTGCTGGAATCCCACGGCTTGCTGGAACCGGTCCGGCTGCTAATGAACCTCGCCAGCCAAGCCGGTGCTGGACAGGCGGCGATGACCATGATCCTCGTCGGTCAGCCCGCCCTGACCGCTCACTTGCAAAGACACTCCGCGCTCGAGGAACGCATCGCCGTGCGCTGCATGCTGCCGCAGTGGAGCGACGGGGAGACGCATGCGTACATGAGCCATCGGATGCGATGCGCGGGTGCGCCGCTGGAGCGAATCTTCGGGGAGGATGCGATCGATCGGATCTGTGAACTTAGTCATGGGATCCCAAGAAGGATCAATCGCCTCGCCGATCTGGCGCTCATGGTCGGCTATGGTGAAGAGGTCGCGCAAATCGACCGGCGTCTGATCGACAGTCTGCAGGAGGAATTGTCCCTTCCTGCCGGCGTCGAGGGCTGATCGCGGCGACCACGTCGCTCTCCAGCCACCACGCCTTGCACCTGCAATCTCTTTCCACAGCAGCTCGGTTGCTGGATACTGACCAGTAGCTGATGCGTTCTGAAGTGGCATCGAGTTTCGGAGTTCGACAAGGGACGATTCTTGACAAGGGACGATTCACTGTGCAGCAACACGCGATTCCTGAGGCACTGCGGCCGCTCGATCAAAAGATGCAAGGGCGACTGGAGCTGGCCTGGAAGGTCGCTTGCCAGGCAGGCGAAGTGACGCGCAGTTACTTCCGCTCGGACCGCTTCCAGATCGAACGCAAGAACGATCGAACCCCAGTCACCACGGCCGACCGCCAAGCCGAACTGACGGCCAGGCAGATGATCTCCGATGCATTCCCAGCGGATGGGATTCTTGGCGAGGAGTATGGGGAGCAGCCAGGGCAGTCGGAGTATCGATGGCTCATCGATCCGATCGACGGTACCAAAAGCTTCATCTGTGGCGTGCCTCTTTATTCGACCCTCTTGGGATTGATGCGAGGGGACGAACCGGTGGCGGGGATCATCGCGATCCCGGTCCTTCAGGAGGCTGCCTTCGGAGTGCATGGGGGCGGCTGTTGGTATGTCGAAGGCAACTCATCCTGGAAGCCGGCGAGGGTTTCCTCGGTCGGCCAATTGCGAGACGGACTGTTTGTTTCTTCGCAGGTTGATTCGTTTGAACGACGCGGCGCCCAGGCGACCTACCAGAAACTGCAGTCGACTGCATCGATCACCAGGACCTGGGGGGATGGCTATGGCTATCTGCTAGTTGCTACAGGACGAGCGGAGGCGATGGTCGACCCGATCGTCAGCCCTTGGGATGTGGCGGCGATCGAACCGGTGGTGGTGGAAGCCGGGGGACGCTGCACCAGTTGGTCGGGGCCCTTCAACCTTCATGCCGGCGAATTGGTCGGCACCAACGGCCATGTGCATCCAGAAGTGCTTCAATTGCTCTCTTCGTAGCCATTCTTCTTCGCCAACCTCTCTTCGTAGCCACCTCTCTTGGTAGCCACCTCTCTTGGTAGC
>JBJSWM010001156.1:0-1745 GCA_046085865.1 Pirellulaceae bacterium | reverse complement strand
CATCCCTGCGCGGCTCTTGGGAAGTATAGAAATCCCGGCACGCGCCAGCAACATGATTCGGCCTCGCTTTTCCCCAGCCACGACCAATCGTCCTCTGCTTTGCCCACCATCATTTCCTGTGGTGGTAATCGAAGCGGTCAGTTCAAGTCGCTTGTGGCTCTCAGGCAAAGAAGAAGATTTCGCCTCTAGGTCGGGTGGGGAAAGATATAGCCTTTGATGTGTGTTGAGGCCAACCGAAGGATCGATCGCCGCCTTGTGCTTTCATCCAGGCTGGCTTGGACTTTTCCTGGCATGGTAACGAAGAAGGGTCGCCGAACCTTTTTGGTTTTGGCGACCCTTCGAATGTAGTCTGACTACGACTCTGCGGCTCACTCAGGCAATCGGCCCTCTTCCACAGCGGGTAGTTCCCCTGTCAGCGACTCCATGAACGCCACCAAGTCCTCCTTGTCCTCTTGGGTGAGGTCTAGCTTTTTCACCTTTTCGCTCAAATAAGGATTGGGATGACCGCCCTTGGCGTACCATTCGACCACCTCCAGGAGGGTCTTTTGGCTTCCGTCATGCATGTAGGGACTTGAGAAAGCGATATTGCGGAGGGTTGGCGTCTTGAAAGCCCCTTTGTCGGCTTCGTTCTTGGTGATCACGTACCGGCCCAGGTCTGGTTTGTCCGATTCCATCCCAACGCCTAGGTTATGGTACTTTTCGTCGCTGAAGTTGGCGCCGACGTGGCAGGCTGTGCAGTTGGTCTTCGCGGAAAAGAAGAGCTCTCGACCTCTCTTCGCCGATTCGGACATGGGGCGTGCTGCCGCGACGATTTGCAGTTTGCGGTAGCGATCAACCTGCTCGGGCTGCTCTTCGGCAAAGGTCTCCATGTCTTCCAGTTGTTCGGCGAATGCCTCTTCAAAGCGCCGCAGCGGTTCGTTGGCATCGTAGGGACTAGGGCCTGTCACCAAAGCTCGTTCGAACGTGGCGATCGCCCTCGCGACGTCGTCGATGTTCGGTTCCCTCTGGAAGACCTTCACAAATTGCTCACGATAAACCGGATTGACTTTCAGCATTTGAACGACCGCCTCATGGGTATTCCCCATTTCGATCGGATTGGCGATCGGACCCTTCGCCTGCTCTTCCAGCGAAGCGGCTCGCCCATCCCAGAATTGGATGCTGCTGAGGATTCGGTTGAAGGAGACGGGGGAGTTCCGTCCACCGAGTTGGCCCTCGATCCCCACACCAAATTGCGTCCCGCGCCCGTACGCATTGGCAGGGTGATGGCAATCCGCACAGCTGACTTGATTCCCCTTGGAAAGCCGTCGGTCGAAGTACAGTTGTCGTCCCAGTTCGATCTTCGCGCGTGTCATCGGGTTGTCTTCTGGTACCCACACCGCATCTTTCCCAGCAGCGAGCCCCTCAGGTAGTTCGATTTGCAGAGGAAGATGGTTTTTGGGTTCGGACAGCCAGCTGCGGATGGTCGGCAAATCAACAGCCCCTTCCCCTGCGATTCCTGCCGTTAGCGGTTCTTTTCCCAGCATCACCGGATCGGCGGCGTGGCAAGTCGAGATGGAGGCGACAACGGAGAGAGCGGCTAATTTTCGCCAATGGCTTCGATTCATTAGGTGGGTCCTTTCACTCGAATCACAACGTAGGCTCTGGGGCGCGGGTAGACGAGATTTGCATCCCGAGTCCCTGGCCGATGGACGTTTGGAAAACCGCAGCAGCTAGATCGCCCGTAACCGATCAGCGCAGTGACACAA
>JBJSWM010001155.1:0-1705 GCA_046085865.1 Pirellulaceae bacterium | reverse complement strand
GCTGGCTTCCCAAACCAGGTCCATGGATGGATACCTTCAAGCAGCTACTCGCCTTCCCACTACTATTCACCTGTATCTTCCTCCTCAGCTCCATAGCAAACGACTATCGCATCGCGACGTTGACGATGCTCATTGGCGTCTGGTTCGCCTGCTGGTGGATCGGAAAAGTTCCTGCATGGGCCGAACGGAGCCAATACTGGACGACGCTCGCACTGGCAGCGGTTGTCGCGACAGGGCTTGGCGTGTGGAGTTTTCGAGCCCTCGGTCCAGTCGACAAGAACGACGCGCACGCCATCAACTGGGTCCCTTACTCCGAAAGTGAACTCCAGAATCTACTGAAAAAACAAAAGACCGTGATGATTGATTTTACCGCCGACTGGTGTGCCAATTGCAAAACCAACTTGAAGACGGCGATCGAGACGGAGCAAGTGGCCAAGAAGATTCGCGAGAACGGTGTCGTTCCCATGGTCGCTGACTGGACCGACTTCGGACCCGAGATCAAACAGAAATTGATCGAACTGCAAAGCAATGGGATTCCCCTTCTGGCGATTTATCCCAGCACTCGCCCCACGGAACCAATCTTGCTGAGAGCCTTGCTGTTCGAATCGAACGTCCTGCAGGCACTTGACGAGGCGGGGCCCAGCCAATGAACTTGCCCTGACGGAACACTTGGTTTCCGAATGGCGAAACCTCCGATTTCGTCAAAGCTTCGCCATGGCGACAAAGGATGCATTAGAACCTTCCGCCAGAAAAACCAACGCCAGAGTCTCGGACTCCACTTCTTTTGTTAGCATCCGTACGATGACTTAGGCTGAGTGACAGCGGCCGGATCGACTTGTCAGAAACGTGCCCATTCGCCCCCGAAACCCCCGAAAAACTATCATTCCTAACTTCCGAATCGAAAGCCCGGACTTTTGGACCGCTTAAGGGATTACGAAAGGCGAGGTTTTTTCGGCGGTGAACGGAGCGGTTCATCGGCAGACAGCAATTGAATATTCGGGCATCTGCAATACCCCAGGGGATCGGCAGGGCGAAATTCTAAAGCATTTTTAAATAAAAATGCTATTGCCGTCGACGGACGATGCGCTCTATGAATTCGGTTGAGCGCTCGAGGATTGCCTCTGGCAGGCAGCACGGATCCAAGGGTTCTGGGCTGAGAAACAAAGGAAACGGCAAGGCGACTTTACAAACCCGATAGATTCATACTCAGATCGTTGCCGATTCCCAAAATGGCAAATATCTTTTCGGTTGACTGGTATTCATCGTGTGAACTTCCTCCTTTCGGATCGTACCAATGGAATGGAATCAGGTACCGACTCACTGGCAGTACGTTGGGGCCATCGCAGCGACCGTATTTCCCGAGTTGAGCGACGACGATCTGGACCAAATTGCCGGCAATCGCACCGTATGGGTCGACCACCTAGTTCGGCTTTATGCGATGGATCGAACGGAGGCAGAACAGCAATTGGACGGGTGGATTAAGCAGGTGCCACCACCGAGGCTTTCGTTGGACGCAAGGACGATCCAGGAAGTCCACCGTCGTTCGATTTCCAGAAAGCCAAGCATTTTCCGACGGCTGATCCAGCTGTTCAATTAAGGGTCGACGAGCCCCTTTTGTCTCCCCTGCGGACTACGTGGCCCGTTTCTATTTGTGTTTGAAAAAGTGTTTCAACAGATTATATGTTAAACATCATGGGCTAACCTC
>JBJSWM010001154.1:0-3271 GCA_046085865.1 Pirellulaceae bacterium | reverse complement strand
GTCATCGCCGGGGTGGAGATCCATCGCTTCGGGCTACAATCGATGGTGATGGAACTAGCGGAAAAGGGGAATCTCCCGATCGCCACGACCATCCTGGGCAAGAGCGTGATCAGTGAATCAGACCCTCGATTCATTGGCATCTACGAAGGTGCAATGGGGAAGGAGGAGGTGACTCGCTACGTTGAAGAGAGCGACTGTGTGATGCTGCTGGGCACCTTCATGACCGATATCAATCTAGGGATCTACACAGCGAAACTGAACGTCAGTCAGTGCGTCTACGCCACCAGCGAGCAACTGCAGATTTCCCATCACCATTACCCAGCGGTACCCTTGGGGCTTTTTCTGGAAAAGCTGATCGCTGGCGATCTCGCTCGCAGCCAACGAGAGATTCCGCCAGAACTTCGCAGCGGCGTCCCAACCTTCCAAGTGCAACCTCATGCTCCCCTGCGCATCAGTCGAATCATTCAACGCATCAACCAGTCGATCGACGGAGAAACCATCGTCATTGCCGACATCGGTGATGCCCTTTTTTCGGCCAGCGAATTGGTGATGCGAGAGCCCTCCGATTTCCTCTCCCCAGCCTATTACACCTCGATGGGATTCTCCGTCCCGGCGGCTTTGGGTGCCAGCGTGGCGAGGCCGGACGAGCGGGTCTTGGTGCTCTGCGGGGATGGAGCGTTCCAGATGACCGGCAATGAACTGGCGACCTTGGTTCGCAATCGCTACTCGCCGATCGTGATCGTCCTAGACAATCATGGATATGGTACCGAGCGATTTTTACAGGATGGTCACTGGGAGTACAACGAGATCGGCAGATGGAACTACTCCAAACTGCCAGAAGTCTATGGCGGTGGAAAAGGATACGTTGTCGAGGACGAAGCGTCTTTCGATCAAGTTCTCACCGAATGCTGGAAGGACCGAAGCCAACTCCATCTGATCCATGCCAAGCTGGCGGAAGGAGATGCCAGCCGTCCGCTGGAGCGACTGGCGGAGCGACTGAAGAGGCGTGTCGATCGCGGTGCCGTCGACTGATCGATTCGGCGACTTTGGTATTCCCAAGCCGTGTCGAAGGTGTGCCTAGCGACTCGGCTTCGTGGACCGATTCACTCCATCCCCTCAGTTCCCCCGCAATCGCAGCTTTCTATCGCCTGCGGATGACTCGATTCTCGCTCCTTCTGGCAACTGGAATTCCCATTAGCAACCGTCCCATGAGTGAGGCTGCGATCGATTAAAATGCGGGGGAGTTTGTCTACGGAGTCCAGCGATCGAGAGTCCCTTTGATGCCTCCTCTATTCCTTGTCGACGCCTTTACGCAGAGCCCCTTTGGTGGCAACCCCGCCGTCGTCTGTCTTCTGGATCATGCGGCTCCCGATTCCTGGATGCAGTCCCTGGCGATGGAGATGAATCAAGCGGAAACCGCTTTTGTTTATCCCGAACAGCGTTGGATGGTTCTGCGATGGTTTACGCCTCGGTGTGAAGTCGATCTTTGCGGCCATGCGACGCTTGCCGCCGCCTTCATTTTGTGGCAGCAGCAGAGGGTGGCGCGCGACCAGGAGATCGTCTTGCAGACGCGCAGCGGTGCTCTCCGTGCAACCTTGCTTGGGGATGGCAGGATTGAGCTCGACTTTCCACTCGAATCGGCATCGGTGGAAGAACCTCCGGCTGGGTATGAACATGCCCTTGGTTTGACGCGGCCACCCATCTCCGTCCTCCGCAATCGGATGGATTGGCTGGTCCATGTCGATGGTGCCGAGGAACTTCGACAGCTATCGCCGGATTTTCCGAGCCTTGCGAGACTTCCGGGACGAGGCTGGATCATCACCTCGGGAAGCGATGACCCACGTTACGACTTCCTGAGCCGATTTTTCGGGCCTTCGGTAGGTATCGATGAAGACTCGGTCACCGGTTCAGCTCATTGCTGCCTGGTGTCATACTGGAGCGAAATTCTCTCGAAATCGAAGTTGGTTGGCTATCAGGCATCGCGGCGAGGCGGGGTGGTGACAGTGGAATCGCATGGATCCCGCGCGATTCTCAGCGGACATGCAGCACTCGTCTTCTCCGGCCATTGCCACGCCTCATGGCGGTGATGAGAATTCGAACCGCCAGCTAGCCACCTGGATACCGGCTGCGGCGACCGTTGTCCTGTCGATCGGTGGCAGGAGGAGAGTCTCACCGATTCCTTGCCCCATCCCTCTCGTCCGCTCGCCATCGATCCAATAGCTTTAGGTACCGATCGCTCAAGTGATCCCGGTCATAATGACGACGGACCCAAGCACAGGCGTCCTGTCCCATTTGATTCGCCTGATCCGGATGCTTCATCATCCACCGTACGGCTTCGACCAATTCGTCCGCATTCTCAGGTTCGATCACCATCCCACCTCCAGCCAATTCAACCAGCTTCGCCGCTTCGCCTCGAACCCCCAAAATAATTGGCTTGGACATCCCGAATGCTTCGAAGATCTTCGATGGCAAGACGGTTTCAAATAGAGGCTGTGCCTTAAGATGCACTAGGCATGCATCGCAGACCTGCAACCAGTCGGGGATCTGCTCCTTGGGGACTCGACCGGTGAATCGAACGTTGGTAAGTCCGCTAGCGTCCGCTTGCTCCTGCAATGATGCCCTCACGGCGCCATCCCCGACAATTAGGAACTGCACAGAGGATAAATCAGGATCCTTCAAGCATCGCTGAGCGGCCTTCAGCACCACCTCCAGTCCGCAGGCCATGCCAATCGTCCCCAGGTAGCCGCAGACGAATCGATTCGAAAGATCGTACTGCTTCCGGATCGCTTGTGCCCCTTCGGACGTCGCGCCAGCCAAAATGTCCCAGTCGACCCCATTGGGAACCACCTCAATCTTGGACTCGGGCACCCCCCGTTCGATCAGCTGTCTTTTGTATCCGTCGCCAACGGTGACGATCCAATCGGCCTGCTGATACATCGTTTTTTCCAGCCATCGGAGGACAGACAAGACCGCGCGGCCCCGCAACGCCCCGACCGCCTGAATCGATTCTGGCCAGATGTCTCGTATCTCCAGCACCAGCGGAATTCTGCGCCGCGCCCCGAGGCGAAGGATTCGGAAGACCCATTTCTGGATCACTCCAGCCCAGCCGCAGAAGAACTGTGGCGAAGTGGCGATCAGAATATCGGGGCGAGGCTGGAAGGGAGCCAGCAAACAAACGCTCCAAAGGAACGATAGGTAATTGACGATTCGAAGCGAAGTTCCGCGATTGGCCGCCAGAAACGTCCAGACTCGTTGGACTTCGACTTGATGC
>JBJSWM010001153.1:0-1354 GCA_046085865.1 Pirellulaceae bacterium | reverse complement strand
GTCATCGCGTCGATTCAAAATGTGGAAGGCCGTGGGCAGATGCGGTCGGCCATCCATGGTGGTTGGGAAAGTATCACGTTGGTCTGGGTCGTCTTCGCAGGGATTCTGGCATCGCGGTTTCGAATGCAGCGCGATGCGCTGGCCTGGACCTTGATGCTGTCCTGTGTGCTGCTGGCAAATCACGCCTGGTACCAGTATGGGGTGAGCATGCCACGCGACCGCGAGGCGTATCGCATCAACCCTGAAGCCGTCATGCAGCAGATGCAGATCGACGCGCCGGCCGGTTCTGCGCTCCGTATCCAATTCGAGAATCGACTGGCGAGCACCGAACCGCTGGGGCCCTTTGCGCTAACCAACAGTCTGGCCGCGACCCTGGTGATCGGTACCCTGCTGGCACTGGGGCTAGCCGTCGATCAGGCGCTGCAGCGTAGTGGTCTATGGATCACGGTGGTGTGCTGCCTTTGTGGGATCCAGGCCTTCTGTCTGATGCTGACCAAAAGCCGAACCGGTTGGATCGCAGTCCTCCTGGCGATGATCGGCTATGGATTGACGCACCCCGTAACCCGTCGCTGGGCCAAAGCCCACTGGAAAGCATTGTCGGTCGGCTTCAGCGCCGCTTTCCTGGGGCTCTTTATCCTGCTGTCGAACATCGATGGTCTGGTGATTGCGGAAGCGCCCAAATCCTTGTCGTTTCGAAAAATCTATTGGGATACCTCTGTCCGACTGATCGCCGACCACCCTTGGCTGGGGATCGGCCCGGGGAATTTTCAAAGCCACTACGCATGGCGAAAACCTGTCGGGGCCAGCGAGACGATTGCCGATCCCCACCAGGCGATTTTGGAGACTGCTGCATGGCATGGGATTCCGATGGCCATCCTGCTGCTGGTCGTGCTGTTGGCCTGGCTTTTGCACATCGTCCGAAGGGCTCGTCTGCAAGCGGTCTGGCATCATTTCCAGGCCACGCATCCTCATCATGGTTCGGCGATCTCTTCCCTGGTCGCAGCGCAGCATGATGAGGACCTGAGCGGTCGAAGCGGTCCATCGGGCACGCGAGCTCTCTCGGGAGCGACTCCAGGTTCCAGTTGGACCCTCCAGCCACCCGAACCGTCGGGCAGCAGGGCGAGCCGCCTGGAGTCGGCCTCCCACGGGGGACGAGTCGGGAAGTGGAAGGTCCTGGCAATCGCCTGGGGCGCGAGTGCTCTGGCCGTATGGCTGCTCCCAGGATGGTTGGGGCCGGCCACCGATCTACTCCCTTACCTCTGGGGCATGCCGCTGGGTATCGCAATGACTGGGTGGATGGATCGGCGCGACGACCAGCCCGATGTCCACTGGTTCTCCAGCCATTCCCTGGCAT
>JBJSWM010001152.1:0-9157 GCA_046085865.1 Pirellulaceae bacterium | reverse complement strand
TCGATGAGCGAAGAGTACGGCATGATTCACACCTATGGCGGCCGGACGAACATGCCGCTGGTGTTTGAAGACCTCGTGATCATCAGCGGTGTGATGACCGGCTGGGGTGACACCGCCGTTCCAGCACACCGCTTTGTCGCATTCGATAAGAACACCGGCGCTGCAGTCTGGTTCCTGAGCACCAAGCTGCGCCCTGAAGACACCACCTACAGCACCCCCGTCTTCGCGATGCTGGGCGGCCAAGCGGCGATGGTGGTGGGCGCCGGAGACGGGGCCATCTATGCGATTCAACCCCGCACCGGCAAAGTGATCTGGAAATACCAGGCCTCAACCCGAGGCATCAATACCACTCCAGTGGTCGACAGCAGCGGAATCGTCTACAGCGGTCACAGCGAACAGAATTCCAGCGACACCACGATCCTGGGGTCGATCTTCGCCTTCGATGGAAACACCCAGGGAGAAATCACCGAAGATCAACTGCTTTGGAAGATCCCTAAGCGAACGGTAGGCAGATCGTCCCCTATCAAGATCGGCGATCGACTCTACTGCGTCGAAGATGGTGCTCTCTTGGTGGTGATCGACGCCAAAACGGGTAAGGAAGTCAGTACCAAGAAACTGGGCCGCATCATGTTCGGCAGCTTGGTCGCTGGAGACGGCAAGATTTACGCGGTCGAAAATACGGGACGGTGCTACGTTCTCCGCCCCACCGAAAACGGCGTCGAAGTGGTCAGCGAAGCACGGCTTCCCAACGGCGAAGAGGTCCATGGCTCTCCCATCATTTCGCACGGCCGAATCTACATCCCCTCCAATTCCGCGATGTACTGCATCGGCGATGCCAACATCACCCCAGCGATCGAACCACGTCCGGCCGCCGTTGCCGAAGCCCCTGTGGCCGATGACTCCCAGGTCGCCCATCTGCAATTGGCTCCTGTTGAAGCCATCCTTGCCCCCAAGCAGAACGCACGGTTCCAGTTGCGCGCTTTCAATAAGAAGGGCCAGTACCTGAAACTGATCCCCGATGCGACGTTGACGGCCGAAGCAGGGGCATTCAGTCCCGAATTGGTCTACTCAGCACCCGACCTGCCTGCTGGAGATGGTTCCACACAAGTGGCCGGGATCAAGATGGAAGCCAAGCTGGGTGATTTGACCGCGTCGGCTCGCGCTCGCGTCGTCCCCAAGCTGCCCTGGAAGTTCGATTTCTCCGATGGCAAGGTGCCACCTGCCTGGATCGGTGCTGACTACCGCCACAAGGGTGCCGAAATCGAAGGGGAAAAGGCACTGGTCAAGGTCAGTACCATTCCCAAGGGAACCCGCAGCCAAGCTTGGATGGGCTGGACCAGCCTCCATGACTACACCATCCAAGCCGATTTCTTGGCGACAGAGAAAAATGGGCGAGTTCCCGATATGGGTCTGATCAACCAGCGGTACACCCTGGATCTCCAAGGGTCACAGAAACTGCAAATCCGATCCTGGACCCCGCGATTAGAACTTCGTTTCGCCAAGACCATCCCCTTCGAGTGGAAGGCAAATACTTGGTACACGATGAAGTTCCAAAGCGAGAATCGGGAAGGGGAAGTGGTGCTTCGCGGAAAAGTTTGGCCGCGAGGTGAAGCCGAACCGGAAGCATGGAGCATTGAAGCCGCCGACGCGACCCCCAATCGCATCGGCAGCCCCGGCCTTTTTGGAAACGCAACCGATTCAGAGTTCTATCTCGATAACGTCCTGGTCACCCCCAACCCCACACCTTGACGGAAGCTCCACTGCGACCTGGTCTCCATCCCAGAAACCAAACCGAAACCACGAGGACTCGTTCGATGCATCGCCATTCCATTCTCTCCGCCACCCGCCGCTCCTTGGCCCTCGCTGCCTTGGGACTGAACTGGTCCATTCAGCCTCTGCACGCCGAAGATCCCACCGCCGCGGCGCTGGCGGAAATCGGCAAACTGAAAGTCGGCACCAAAGATTGGCCACAATGGGGCGGATCTCCTTACCGCAACAACACACCCGACGGGAAGAACATCCCGACGCAGTGGGATGTCGAGACGGGGAAGAACATCCGCTGGTCGATGCCTCTTGGATCAGAAACCTACGGGAACCCGGTGGTGGCCAATGGGCGAGTCTACGTCGGAACCAACAACGGATCGGGCTACATCAAGCGATACCCCAACACGGTCGACCTGGGCGCGCTGCTCTGTTTTGATGAAAAGGACGGGAAGTTTCTCTGGCAGCACTCCAGTGAGAAACTGCCTACCGGCCGCGTGAACGACTGGCCCAACCAGGGCATCTGCTGTTCGCCCTTGGTCGACGGTGACCGGCTTTGGTACGTGACCAGCCGAGGCGAAGTCGCCTGCCTAGACGCGCAGGGATTTCGCGATGGGGAGAACGATGGCCCTTTCCAGGACGAGAAAGTCGCTGCCGATGAAGAAGCCGATATCCTCTGGTCGGTGAACATGATGAGCCAACTGAAGGTGTCGCAGCACAACATGTGCAGCTGCAGTGTGACCTGCGCTGGCGACCTGCTGTTTGTCAACACATCCAACGGAGTCGACGAAGGTCACGTCACTCTGCCAGAAGAGAACGCCCCCAGTTTCATCTGCCTGAATCGCAACACAGGCGAAATCCTCTGGACCGACAACATGCCAGGTGCCAACGTGTTGCACGGGCAGTGGTCCTCCCCCACCTATGCGGTCCTCGGGGATGTTCCCCAGGTGCTTTTTGGTGGAGGCGACGGGTATCTGTACAGCTTCGCCGCCGAAGGCGAAGGTGGCAAATCAAAGATGCTATGGAAATTCGATTGCAATCCAAAGGATTCGATCTACCTGCTGGGTGGACGCGCCACCCGCAACCACATCATCGCCACACCAGTAGTCCACGAAGGTCTGGTCTACGTCGCAGTGGGTGAAGACCCAGAGCACGGCGAAGGGAACGGCCACCTGTGGTGCATCGATCCTACCAAACGCGGTGATGTCAGCCCCACGCTGGTCTACAACAGCAAAGACCCCGCCCAGCCGATCTCCCACAAGCGACTGCAGGCCTTGGTGGAGAAGGAGGGCGACTTTGAGCGAGACAATCCGAACTCGGCGGCGATTTGGCACTATGTCGGCAACAATCCGGAGGAATTCGAAACAACGATGCATCGCACCTGCGGCACCGTCGCGATCAAAAACGACCTCCTCTTCGTCGCCGACTTCAGCGGTGTTTTCCACTGCCTGGATGTCAAGACAGGACAGGCTCACTGGACCTACGACATGTTCGCCGCCTCATGGGCTTCCCCTCTGATCGTCGAAGACCGGGTCTACATCGGTGATGAAGACGGTGATATCGCCATCTTCAAGTTGTCTTCGGAGATGGAGCAGATCGGCGAGATCAACATGGGATCTGCGGTCTACACGACACCCATTGTAGCCAACGATACACTTTTCATCGCCAATCGAAACCGCATCTTTGCGATCCAGGAAGGGGCCCAGGGCGAACCGGTGAAGTGATCCGCTGGAAGATGCACTGCATCCTCCCCCAGCGGCTGATCACCACCAAGGAGTTTCGATGATTGAACCTTTCCATGTGGCAGTGGCAGCGACGCCCCTGGCGGTCTACTTGCTACTGCATGGCTGGATCCGTTCCCTGGGGCGTCCCTTCGTGGTCTCCGGCGGGCGGGATTTGGCAACGCTGGCCATCGCCATGGGAGGTTTGATGATGATCGGGCCGATGGAGCTATTTTTCCCTCGTTCGGCCTCCGCTCTGATGGGCGGACGTGTCTGGCTGGTGCTGCTGATCTTCTATCTTCTGTGCATCACTCTGGTCGTTCTCTCCTGCCGACCCCGCCTGATCGTCTACGGGCTTGGCCCCTCGCAACTCCAGGAGCAACTGGTACGGGTCTTTGCTGAGATCGATCCATCGGCATTCTGGGAAGGATCGATCGTCCACTCCCAATTGCTGCGCGGTGCCGCCATCGTCGAGTCAGCTGGCAGCCCGATGCTCAGTCAACTCATCTCCGTCCATTCCCAGCCCGATGCGACGGGATGGAGTGGCCTAGAGCGGGCTCTGGTGCAAAGGATGTCGACGCTTCGCGTCGATCAACGGCGCGACGCAGTCTGGTACTATCTGGCGGCCAGCCTGTTGCTGGCATCGGCGGCAATCGGGCTTCTTCGCGACCCACAAGGGACCGCCGAAGCGATGCGAGAGCTGCTGAGGTGGCAATGACCTCGTTCGGATAGCTCAGGGCCTTAGAAACAGCCGTCCGCCACTTCGTCGCACCAAGCCCCGCATCTCCAGCACACTCAAGGTTGCAAGCACCCTCGGGACCTCCAGTTGGGTCCGTTCGATGATCTGATCGATATCGGTAGGACTGGTCTGCACCGCCTGCAAAACCCGCGTCTCCTGCTCGTTCAGCTGCAGCTCCTTGGGGTGTCGCATCGTCTTGCCGCAGGGGGCTAAAGTCGGATTGGCCAGTGGACCGAGATGCTCGATGATGTCCTGAGCCGATCGGACCAGGACCGCACCATCTCGCAATAACTGCAGCGGCCCCTGCGAGGCTCGTGAAGTCACCGGGCCCGGCACGGCAAACACGTCGCGACCCTGCTCTCCCGCATGACTGGCGGTGATCAATGCCCCCGACCGTTCGGCAGCCTCCACGACCACCACTCCCAGCGATTGCCCGCTGATCAGACGGTTGCGCTGGGGAAAGACACCGGCGCGCGGCATCGAGAACGGATGCGTCTCGCTGACCAACGCACCGCTGCGCTCCACTTCCTCCGCCAACTCCAGATGCTCTGGCGGATAGATCTCGGTGACGCTGCTACCCAGAAACGCGATCGACCTCCCGCCAGCCTCCAGCGCCGCCCGATGGGCTTGAGCGTCGATTCCTCTAGCCAGTCCACTGACGATAGTGAATCCGGCATGGACCAGTTCAACCGCCAATCGCTTGGCCATCGTCAGACCATAGTGAGTTGGATGCCGAGTGCCCACGATGGCGATGGCCAGACCATCGGTAGCAGTGACCTGGCCGCGCTGGAATAACAGCGGGGGTGGGTCGGGAAGATTCCGCAACGGGGCAGGGTAGTGTCGATCACTCGGCAGCAGGATCGCCACGCCGTGTTGATGGCAGTGATCGATCACGCGAGTGGCCAAGTCGCTTCCTTTTGCCGCCACGATCGCTTCGGCCACCTTGGGCCCGACCCGCTCCACCTCCATCAATTCGCCTCGGCGAGCCTC
The DNA here is from genome assembly GCA_046085865.1 of Pirellulaceae bacterium. GTDB lineage: Bacteria > Planctomycetota > Planctomycetia > Pirellulales > Pirellulaceae > JBEISR01. The sequence goes on along the minus strand of JBJSWM010001152.1, from coordinate 3,946 downwards.
CAGGACCTGCAGAGCCGAACCGAAGTGTGCCATCAGGAAACCCGTCAGCCTGGGCCCAACGCCGGGGACCAACGCCAGCTCGATAGCCGTCCGCCGCTCGGGGGTCATCGCTTCCGCTTTCTGTTGCTCGCGATCGAGCGAAACTGCTTGGTGACCTCGATCCATCTCGAGCGGGAGGTTGCGCGAATCGATCTGGCGGTGATCCTCCCGGTTGACTCCTTCGCCCTCCTGCGGTCGATTCATTGGCGATTCCTCGAAGTCTCCTTGCCTCCAGCTCGCGTACCTCTTGTCGTCGCGCGATGCCAGGATCGGTCTTCAGCCATTGGCGAAGTCACTATAGGTGGCAGATGGCCTACCGATCAAACCAGCCAAATCGCTCTTCCCGCAAGAAGTCTCTGTGGAGCGATGGGAGAAGGGGGGATGGAGCCTACCGGATCAAGGAAGATTGGTACGACACTTGGTGCGCCGAATCGGTCATTGTGGAACTACCTGCAAGCCATCGATTCCGCCGTCATCGGGAATCGCCATCGTTCGCAGGGACCGCGCCGGCGTGTTGGCGTCCAGCCACACCACCGTTCCATCGACGCAGGCACCCAGAGCGCCACCCGGATGGACCCCCCCGAGGCTTTTTCCGGGTTGGACTCCCATGCGCAAGGATCGTAGGGGAAGACCGCCGGCCTGAGTCCAATAGCTGTTGCCCGCTGTCGCCGACTCCACCACCAGCAACGTCTGATCCAGTGGATCGATGAGGTCCGATACAGCGCGCCCCAAACCGCTGGACGCCACCAGAGAATCCGAGCCGCTGATGACGTAATAGTTGCTATTGTTCGATGGAATAGCAGCGCTGTCTGCGGGACTAGCGAAAATCGCCGGCATCTGGTTGACCAGCTCCAGGTTGTTCTCGCTGTCCCAGGGCTCATCCAGACGGAACCTCTGGTAGAGCCCTTCTTCATCTAGTTCAGGCAGGATCAGCACGCGCCAACCGTAAAGCGGCTTGCCTTCAGGACTGAGTACCTCCGCTGGCGGAAAGCGTCCATGGCGATCGGCATAGCTGGCCAGTGCCTGAGCGATGCGGGATAGATTGGCCGCAGCAACCTGTCGCATCTGAAGGCTTTGCCAATATCGAACTCTTTCCACCATCCAGGGCGAGATGGCCGCGACACTGCCGATCAACAAAAGGCTGACGGCGATCGGCAGGAGATACCCAAGCCGCTTTGTGACCCAATCAGGAAGGGAGCCGCGAGACGGATCGAGGGGCTGTCTGCCATGAGCAAATGGCGGGATCTGGATTGGCTTTCCGCACTGAGCGCAGTGTCCCGCGCGACCGGAGTACGAATCGTCCACCAACGTGCTGCTTTCGCAGTGAGGGCATTCAAATCGAAATGGCATCCGCTTCAGCCCCCTGCAAAATCGCCCTGCCGGACCGATCTTCGCGCATCCTCGCGCCAGCCACCTCGAGCTAGTCGCGCGGCCGCAAGAATGGCCTGCACCATGCCGCTGCATTTGGCCGTTGCAGTGCCCGCGATCGAATGGGCGGTTCCATGAGCGACGCTGGTGCGAAGGATGGGAAGCCCCAGCGTGATGTTGACGGCATCGAACATATCGAGCAGTTTTAGGGCGATATGTCCCTGGTCATGGTACATCGCCACCACGGCATCGAATTCCCCCTGGACCGCTCGTGGCATCAGCGTATCGACCGGCAGTGGCCCTTCGACATCCCACCCCAGTCGCCTCGCCCTCTCCACCGCCGGCGCAATGCAAGTCGACTCCTCATCGCCAAATCGTCCCATCTCTCCACCATGCGGATTGAGCGCCGCGACGGCGATGGACGGTTCCTGGCTCTCGCCATAGGCGCGACGAAGCCGCGAGAAAACCTCCCTCGCCAGCGAGACCTTCTCGAACACGGCATCCGGATCGATCGCCGCAAAAATCTCGCGTAGCGCCATGTGCAACGTCACATGAATGACCCCCAAGCCGAATCTCCCGCCGCGCCCTGCACCCGACTCCATCAGCCCGGGATCCTTCCGATCTTCCCGTGGCGGAAGGTAGAGCATCATGGCGTACTGCTGGACTCCACAGATCTCGGCAAGTAGTTCCGTGTGCCCGGGCCAGTCGTGCCCAGCCTGATGCAGTGCCACCTTGTGAAGAGGTGCAGTAACGATTCCCTCAACCTGATCGGCCAGCGCCAGACGGGAAGCAAACAGCAGAGCATCGTAGGCAGCCTGCCCCCCGCGCGCATCGATCATCCCCTGCGGAGCCTCGATGGCATTCGGACTGCCACACGTCAAGCAAGCGATACGATCGATCCCAGGCTTCCCTTCGCTCGGATCTTCGATCGAATCGATCGCCATCGGGCTGCCCAATTGCCCCATCGCTCGATGCAACACCTCGGGCCGCCCCACCACCAGCGGTCTACAGACGCGATACAATGAAGGGTCCTTCAATGCACCTACGATGATTTCTGGTCCGATCCCGGTCGGATCCCCCACAGTGACCGCCAGCGTTGGCAGTGTCGACTTTGCATTCCTATCGCGGTGGATCATCGTCAGGAAGCTCGCGGAATATCCTAGGAGAGATCTCGTCCAGTGAAAGCGGTGCTACAGCGAGTCCAAGCAAGCCAAGTCGTTGTCGATCGGTCTATTGTAGGCCAGATCGGCCCCGGAGTCCTGGTGCTGCTAGGAGTCGGCCCGTCGGATACTCCCGCCATCGCGCATCGGATGGCCGAGAAAATCACCAAGCTTCGGATCTTCTCCGACTTGCAGGGCAAAATGAATCTCAGCCTCTTGGATACCCTAGGCGAGATCTTGGTCGTCAGCCAATTCACGCTCTATGCCAACTGCCAGAAAGGAAACCGGCCCAGCTTCACCGATGCAGCGCCCCCCGAATTGGCTCGGTCGCTTTATGAGGAGTTCTGCCGATCGATGGAGCGTCATGGGCTGCGAGTGGCTCAAGGTGTTTTCCAGGCCGACATGCAGGTTTCGCTGATCAACGACGGCCCCGTGACCATCCTGCTCGACTCCAAGGAACTGGGGCTAGATCGATCCATTTCGTAACCGCCCCGTCAGCGCGAATCGAGACCCGAATCTGGCTCTCCGGGCAACAGCGCGTCCGATTCGCGTTGCTCCGGCGGCAGCAAACGGTCCGAGGAGCTGGGCTGGTGGTCTGGAACAATCTCCCCGTAAGGCTGCTGATCCTTCTGTTCAGGAGCCGCATCGACCTGTCGCTTCATGTCGCTGGAGACAATCCAAGCCAGCAGGCCCAGCAAGCCGTAGACGAGGAGGTTGATCGAGCCATCTTTGCCCCAGAGCTTCAGGGCGGTTCCAAAGGTGTTTTTGTAACGATACCGCCCCCCCTGAAAATCGATCGACCACACCTCATCCAGCAGCAGGTGGGATAGAAATCCCAGCATCAGCGCGGTCGCCACAAATACCTGCCGCTTCGGAATCTCCGATTCGCTCAGCCAGTACCCAAGCAGTCCAACGATTCCTAGAGCTGGAATGCTGTGCCACATGCCTCGATGGACGGAGAAGCGACGAAAGATCTCCAGGATCCCTAGTCGTACCAGGAGATAGATCGCAACGGCGACCAGCAACTTGCGATCGGCTCCCAGCCCCAAACGGTCCAGTCGCTGGGTCAGAAGCATCGGGACGATGGTCGCTCCCAGCAACGACAATTCACGCAGCGGTTTCCCGGATGGGCTATCCAGGTCGGGCAGCATGCCCGCCACCGCGCAAAGACCACCACCAATACAGCAGGTTTCCCATGGCAGACCCGATTTCCAACCAGCGTATCCCAAGGCCACGCCTGCGAGCGAACTGACCAAGAAGTGGGTGCGTGAATCGGCCATCGAAAGGTCCCCAGATTTGGCCGGGGCCCAGCATGCAAGCCGCCTTGCTCTATGTCTCTGTATTTCCCCAACCTGAAACGGGACTTTAGAAGATCCCAG
>JBJSWM010001151.1:0-617 GCA_046085865.1 Pirellulaceae bacterium | reverse complement strand
GGCCGATTTGACGGTATTGGGCGCTAGCCGCCGGTTCTTCTGATCGTAGTACCTGGTACCTGGAAGGAGCCAAACGAACCCAACCGATAGCGCGGTCCGGTTAGAGCGCGGCATACCAATGGGTGCGAGGAACGAGCGGGGAGGGCCTCATATCTTTCAGCTCCTTCCACCGCAGACCATGGTGCCCTGCAGGACTTATGCGGTGCCCCCTCCCTGCTTCGTCGTTCCTCCAAAGCGACAATCCCTGAGCGAGGGTGAATGGGGGCTGTCGCCACTGGCGTTTCTTGAGACGCGGCAGTGAATCGATCGCAACCCACACAAATCCCGGAAGGACCTTCTTAGTGGCCTTCTTGCGGGTTGGTGATGATGGCCATGCGCTGGTGATAGTCGGATAGAGGGATGCGGCCTGCTAAGTACTGATAGGAAAGTATGTAGCGCTCGATACGCCGTAAATCGGTCTCTCGCATTTCACTCTCCCGAAGAATGACTCGATCCAGCCGATAGTTGTCATTGAGGTCGGCCATCTTGATCTGTCGCGCTATCGGATCCTCGGCAATCCGCACGACATACTCCCAGTAACTGTCCCCCTTGCCCCGCGTCAGCCGCTGCACCACCGA
>JBJSWM010001150.1:0-5655 GCA_046085865.1 Pirellulaceae bacterium | reverse complement strand
CACTGCTTGGCTTGGCGGGCATCTCCAGCGACTGGGCGTGGCTGATGATGATGGCAGTGCCGTTGGCTCTATTGCTTTGGGGGGTCGTCGCCATGACGGAGGCTCTGTTGCACATCGGAGACCGACGGACCAGTGTCTTTGGCAGACGCGGCCCGCCGATCGAACGATGGTCCCGATCCCAGGAATCCCCCGCAGGATCGATAGCCGGCAGCCCCGCTTCCAGCGGGTCCGTTATCACGGGCCCTCCTTCGCATGGTTCGACGAAGGAGCATCCCCAACCGCTAAGCCATTCCCTGCCGGGTGGTTCCACATGAGTCGACGCATGACCAGCCGGTGCCGTTCGATTCGTTTGAGGGACCCCATGAACGGTCTCTTGATGTGGTTCCTTGCTTCCTTTGTTGGAATCGTCTCCGTGGTGGGGCGCGCCCAGGAACCTTCCCCAAGTTACCGGCGCATTTTTGTCCCGGAAGAGCAACTACCGAGGTTGGGGTTGGAACAGTTTCTTCCGATTCGAACTTCGGAGTTATTGGCACGCTTGGAACAAGACCCTGACCCTGCCTCCAAGCGGGAGGAGGCGCCTCGGCTTGTCGATGCCTTCATGACCGCTCGCCTGGTCGGCAACGATTTGGTCTCCGACTGCTCGCGTTGGAGATTCGAGTGGAACGATGAGGCACCCAGGGAGTACCAGCTTCCAGGTGAGATCGCCATGCAGCCGATGGCGGCCAGTTGGATCCCAGACGACGGCATCGATGCAATCGGACAGTTGACACTGACGCCAGATGGCACGCGACGACTGCGGATCGATCGATCGGGCGACTATTGGTGGGGATGGAGCCTACGATCGCAACCAAGCTCCTCCTATCGCAAGGAACTTTCTTTTCGACTGCGCATGCCATCTTCGCCCCAAACGCGATTGATCCTCAAGCTGCCCGCATCCTGGACGGTTGAGAGCGATCAGGCGGTGGTGCAACGCGTCGAGGAAGAGCGGGATCCGCTGCCAGCCAAATGGCCCAGTCCAGATCGGGATCGTCGCAATTCCAACGCCACTTGGTGGCAAGTCGATTTCTCAGGAGTCGAGGAATTAGGACTGGTGCTTCGGCCCGGTATCTCCCAACGAGAAGTGACATCGCTCAAACGGATCGATCGCCAGGTCACTCAGTACACCTGGGGAATCGACGGATTGCGAATGACCAGTCGCTGGGAAGTCGATTCGAAAACCCAGTCCCCCGATGGCTGGATCCTGCGGCTGACATCTCCGCTCCAAATTCTGCGGCTGACGTGGAACGATCGACCAGTGGCTTGGTCTCAGCAAGGCAACACATTGACGATCCAGAACGTCGTGCGCGAAGAATCGACAGCGGAAAAGCCGCTGGATGCCACTGGCGTCTCCAAGCCTAGTTCGACGTCGGGCGATGAGCCTTCGTCGATCGATCCAGAGGGAACCGGGAATCCGCGTTTGACCCTGGAGGCACGTATCGCACTTCCCAAGGAACTGGCGCAGGATCATGGCCTTTGGCCTCAGGCCGGTAGCCCTCTGGCAGACGCCCCTTGGGTGGAACTGGAAGGGGCTTTCATCGAAGACGGGGCGAGCGTGATTCAGGGAACTGGTCCACTCGCATTTCACCATCTCAAGGTGCAGGCGCCATGGGCATTCCGAAGTATCGAGCCGAGAGAACCCTCATCGACCAGCAACGGCTGGATCACCGAATGGAGCGGTACGGCTCCTTCCATCCAATGGCAATTGCAACGATCGAGTCAGTGGATGACCGTCGACCAACTCACCTCCTTCCGGCTGCAGGAGGAATTCCCGACGGCCATTGTCACTGTGGAGGTTCAGGCCGGAGCGTCGACCCGATCACTTTTGGATTTCACGCTCCAGGAAGGATGGACGATTCAGTCAGCGATCTCTTTGACTCCGGATGTCGTTGCCACGTTGGACACGGCACCGTCCTCGGGTGCGTTTCGCCGCCTGATTCTGGATGCGCCGGTTAGCGAATCGTGCCGACTGGAACTTCAATTGGCCGGCGTCTTCAGCGCGTCCGACAGGGATTATCGAACGATCGCCCTGAAGCATCTATTGGTTTGGAAGGAAGCGATTCAGAAGGAGACCTTCTGGGTCGAAAACACAGGTGCTTTTTCTCTGGTACCATCGCCGGAGCTATTTCGGTATCGCATCTACGACGACGACTTGGCCGACTGGCAGCGCCAAAGGATGCCACGACTCGGAGATCTTTGGATGCTTCGTCCGCCCGCTGGCTTCTCCGGCCAATTGACAGTCCAGCAGGCGCCACCAACCATTCTGACCCGAACCGAGACATCGGTCGCTCCCTCGCCAGAAGGAATCGGAGTGCTCTACAGTTGTGAAGTGCAGAGCCTGAGTGGGAGAGTACCGGAACTGGAGATTCGATGGAGCCAACCGCAACAGAATCAAGTGTTCTGGCGCATCGCAAAGGACCAGCAACCGCGATCGGTGCAAAGGCAAACTGAGGGATTCATTCAGCCTTTGGATTCCAGCGAGCAGTCGGTACGTCTTCCGATCCAGTTGTCCCCTTCGGAGACGATTCGACTGGAGGGTTTATGCAACCTGAAGAAAGGGACTCCACAGGAACTCGCCGTCCTGCCCCTTCCCCTGGTCGTCGATGCCACTCCGCAACGCAGCCTGCTTCGCGTCGATCGAGCGATTCCAGTGCAGTTTACGGGAGCGATACCCGACCTCTTGCCATTTGGGATTCTCGAGCCGTCAAGCGGTCACCCATGGGATGTTTACCGCTACAACAGCTTCAGTCCTCCCAGCCCGCAGATAGCGGCTGCCGCAGAGCAACGGAATGGAGACATGTGGATTTCGAAGCAACGGGTCGACCACCTTTGGCGACCTGAAGGACAGATGCTGCATCAGGTCGACTGGGAGCTTGAAGGAAGATTCGATACCACCTGGACCTTTCGAGTCCCACCATCCTGGCAGTGCATCTCCGCTAGAATCAATGGTCAGGAGTGGATCGGAAGACTCCGAAAATCTGCCGACGGTGCACTGACATGGAATCTGTCTCATCTTCCCGGAACAGCGGCGCGGACAGCACGCAATCGAGCGACCCTGGATTTCGTTCATGCGGGGAGTACGGATCGCACCCTGGAGGCTCAGGGGAACGATGGGGCCTCATCGCTTTGGCCCGATACGGCTGTGGCGGCCCGACGTTTCGCCACCCAGTTTTTCCGAGCCAGCCAACTCCCTGACGACGCGCTTCAGACTCCAGTGGTTCCATGGCCGATCGGCCAGTCGATCGAGTCGATTTGGACGGCAGACGGCTATGAGGTCATCGGAAAAACTTCGGACCGGATGAATTGGTTCGAACGAAGCCAAAGGGTTCTGCCGTGGCATTGGACTGCCCCATGGCTAGTTGGAGGAGGCCCCTGGCAAATTGGACAAGAAAGCGACAGTCCGGCGGCACTGGATTTCCCCGACCGGTGGCGAACTTCGGATCGAGTCAAGGCAGTCGGATGGGTTGCCATGGAAGCCGGACGTCTCCAAGATTCCTCGTGGCAAAGGCATGCGATGCTGATTCCTCGGAGTGTCCTTCAGGTTGCATGGACCGCCTGGGCGCTGCTGATTGGGGCGTTGGCATGGCGATGGCTGAGTCGCTTTCGGCGACTAACTCTGGCGATCTCCCTGCTCATCGCCATGCTATGGCTGGGCCCGGCATCGGTGATCCCCTTGGTTCAGGCAAGCTTGCTGGGCCTCTGGTTCGCCACGGCACTGCGCAGTGTCGCCGAGATGATTCATCACAAGGGCGTTTCAAGCGATCCAGAGAAGAGGGCAGGGCAGGTGGTGCGCACTGCAGCGGCCACCGGCGTGCTTGTTCTTGCCGTCACACCCCTAGGATCGAATTCGCTGCATGGCCAAAGCGGCCCAGCGGCCGTGCCCACCTCGCGGACTTCGAATGCGCCGCAGCGACCCAATGATCCCCAATCGATTGGGGGCTCCTTCGATTCACTCGATCCGATCCCGATTTTGATCCCGATCGATTCCGCAGGAAAGGTTGCAGGAAATCACTGCTACATCCCCAAGGAATTGGTGGAACGATGGATGGCCGAGCGACTCAAGCCTTCAGGAAAGATCGATCCAGCCACCTGGATTTCCGCTCGTTATCTTTGCGAATTCGCCTCGCCACTGGGAACTGAGTCGACCAATCGCGATCAGTTGACCGCCACGCTGGACGTCCTGGTGGAGAATCTCGACCGGCCCGTATCGATCCCATTTTCTCGCGAAGCCGCTCGCTTGATTCGATTCCAGTCGAACGACTACGAAGTCCCAATTGGCGATCGCGTTCGATGGGAAAATGGAGCCCTTCTTTGGAAACCAGAGAGGGAAGGCCGGCATAGGATCAAACTGGTGATGCAGCCGGTTGCTTCCAAGAAGGACGACGAAACGGAATCGCTGGAGGTGCCCATCCTTCCGATTGCGACTGCCACCATTGAAATGGTATCCAGCGATAGCAGTCTGACCGATCTGGATGTGGAATCGATCGGCCAGCGCAGCGAACCGGCTCTCGGAAGAGTCACTGCCAGTCTGGGGCCAATGGACCGATTGAAGATTCAATGGCGACGACGTCCCGCTTTGCAGAGACGTACCACCAACGAGTTCCGCGCCGCTTCGTGGCTGGACTTGACCCAGCACCCTCCTCGCGTCCATACCCTTTTCTGGTTCCCCACTCCTGAATGGCCCGCGGGTGCGATGGAATGGGAGGTCTCTAGCGACTGGACACCGGTGGAGGATGAACGATCGGTGGGGCGCATCACCGAGACCGCCAGTGGCAGCAGCATGGCCAAGAAACGCTACCGGGCGGTCTGGCCGGAAGGACCACAAGCAGCTTCTGGCTCTCCCGGCCAACCGGTCTTGCATACCGAATGGGTTCCATCGAATTCTCAAGCCAACCTTCTGGCTTTTCCTCTTCCCGAACTTCTCACCGGGCGACTGACTGACCACCGCCTCGCCCTTTCAGTCGGCCCTCAGGATCCCTGGAAGATCGAAGGGATTCAGGCATGGCCCAATGTCGATCCATCGGAGTGGATTGGATCTGCTCCCTTTGCCGAAGCAAAGGGGGAACCTTTTTTTCTGCGCGTGCCTCCTGGAGCCACCCCTCCCCTGCTGCGGTTCCAGAAATCGAATCCGAATACCGATCTGGTGATGGAATCACGTTGGATTTTCCACCCGACCGTGCTGCAGTGGCAATGCCAGATCGAAAGTCGTTCCAGCATGCCCCAATGGAGCTCCATTCCGCTGGTGATCCCGGGAACGATTCCCTTGGATGGCGTTCGCATCGTTGGAGACAGCGATCCACTGCCGGTAGCGAGACTGGATTCGATCGATGCGACACTGATCGCTATCCCGGCCGCTAATCAAGCGTCTCGCATTCGCCGTATCACTCTGGAAGGGAATCTGCCGATCCGACCTGGGAGCATGCACCCCTTGCCATTGGTCATCCCTTTGGGAGATTTCGTCACCAGGCATCGCGTGGAGACGTACCGATCTCACGAGGCCCGTGTGCTGTGGGAAGAGGGCGACGTTTGGGATGAAGCCTCTCCCATTGGTATCCCAACCAACAACGAACTGCTCGCCAAGTTGATTGTGCCGATGTGGACGCGTGAGCTAATGACGCG
>JBJSWM010001149.1:0-2384 GCA_046085865.1 Pirellulaceae bacterium | reverse complement strand
CAGATCGCCTCGGGGGCTCATTCGCGGTATGAGGCGATCTGCTGCGCGAAATGCGTCGAACCCAAAAAGTACAGCTCCCGGTCCCTCGCTTCATCGTAGATCAGCTCCTCACCATCGAAGAGCACCATATCCAGCCCCAGACTATCCGGGAGCTGTACTTTCTTGGTTCAACGCATTTCGCGCAGCAGATCGCCTCGGGGGCTCATTCGCGGTATGAGGCTGGGGTGTTGGTCGACATGATCGCCGACAAGTACCTAGAGGTTTTCTACGAGACCAACAGCTATCGATTTGCACCGGAACTGGTCCGTGAAGTCTGGAAGGTGGCCGATCGTCTCGATATCCGCGCCTTCGTCCCGCGTACCCGCTACGAAATCCTGGACGATCACCTGCCGCTCAACCAGATCGCAAAAATTCCGGTCGTCGATCTGATCGACTTCGACTACCCCCGCCCCAGCAGTCGCCAACCTGGTTTCTGGCACACCACCCAGGACACCCCCGACAAATGCAGCGGAGAATCGATCTGCCTGGTGGGAGTCGTCTTGCTGGAATGGCTGAAGGAGCGCGTCGCTACGACGACGAACCGATGAAACCCCAGAGGATCGTCTCGGGTGGGACTGGTGTATCCTTGGCTGGCCGAGATCATAGACGGCGGAAAATGGTGGTGACCGCCGGCAGCAGGAAACGCTAAGCCCCCAGGGGTGGCTCCCAATTTGGCTGGTTCGCTGTGACGCGGTAGAATCTGGGGGTTCGATTCGGATCGTGTTGGTCGGTCTTTCAAGAATCCATGCGGCGATTCGTGCGGGCATTCTTTTGTGGTTCTGGACCGGTTCTGGTGGTGGGCTTTGGGGAGATCAGCTTGCGATGAAGCAATCAGCGTCTCGTTGGGCAGCGGTCGTGTTGGGCTTGAGCGCGTCGATGGCTGGTTTCGGCCTGCTTAGCCAGGAGCGGACGGTCGCTCCTGCGACCCAACAGCCGGCCGGCAGCGGCCAAGCAGTTCAGTCGAAAGTCGATGGCAAGAAGTCCGAAAACTTCCTTCGAATCGCTCGGTCGGAAGATGGAACGCCAACGGCGATGCAGACTTCGCTGGTGACCTACCAGTTGGATGCAGCCAAATGGCCCAATTCCCAGGTGGTCTTGGTGGGGGCCGTTCACGTTGGTCAGCGAGCCTACTATCGCGAGTTGAACCGGCGTTTTCGCGATTTCGATGTGGTGCTTTACGAACTGGTGGCGGATCCCGAAGTGAACGTCCCAGAGCCAAGTCAGGGAGAGAATGTCCGGCACCCTGTCGGCGCTCTGCAGAATGGCATGAAGGATATGTTGGGCCTGGAGTTCCAACTGGACCACATCGATTACCGCGCGAAGAATTTTGTGCACGCCGATATGAGCCCTTCGGAGTTCTCCCAGGACATGACCAAGCGTGGCGACTCCATGGTCGGCATGTTCGCGCGTCTGATGGGCGCCGGAATCGCCGCTCAAAGCGGTCAGCAGGCCAAGGGGCAGGAGATCGAATTGTTCGCTGCGCTTTTCAGCCGAGACCGTGAACTGAAAATGCGGCGGGTGATGGCCGAGCAGATGCAGTCGATGGATGTCCAGATGGCAGGGCTAGCCGACGCTTCGGGCCGCAGCACCCTAGTGACCGAACGGAATGCCAAGTGCTTTCAAGTGCTCGACAAGCAACTGGAAAAGGGAGATCGCAAGGTCGCGATCTTCTATGGTGCAGCTCACTTGATGGATATGGAAGAGCGGTTGTTGCGCGACTATGGTGCGACCCGTGGAGAGGTCGAATGGCTGACGGCTTGGGATCTGGTCAATAAGTAAAACCCTGGGGATTTGCATCTTCCATTTTCTGTTCGAGGAGCTTCGTGATGCAGCCAGAGCAGTGGAAGGTTCTTTCAGGTGTTTGCCAACGACCGGGGATGTTCGTGACTCTTGCGACTTTCGATGCCGTCGTTCACTTTATCGACGGATACCATCACGCTACCGGTTGTCTCAACGGATTTCGTGAGTGGTTGGTGACCGTGGGCGAAGATGGAAACAACCTTACCTGGTTGGGCTTGGTGCGTCATCATCTGAATCGATCCGAAGTCTCATGCGATGAGGCCCGGAAGATCGAGCGATTTGGAGAATGGCTGCAGCAGTTTTATGCCTATGTCGAAGCTTTCCCCTCCTCGCGGGAAGCGATGCTTCGCATTTATCTCGACTATCATGCGTGGCTGATCAAAAGACCATGGTACCAGCCTGGATTGCCTGGCTACATTTCCCCAGAGGAGTGTCGCAGGTCGTTGTAAATCAACAAGGGGCCTTGCGCCGGAGGGGAGGGTGAGATCGGTTTTTTTTCACTCCCTCCGGGAAAGGTCGCTGAGGAGAAACGATGAAGCGGGGAG
>JBJSWM010001148.1:0-586 GCA_046085865.1 Pirellulaceae bacterium | reverse complement strand
GCAGATGTCCGATTTGCAACCAACGGAATCGAACTCCTCGGACAACCGCTCCATTCTCCGCTTCTGGGTGAGACGGGCGAACGACCAGATCCCGCAGGGAATCCGAACGAGCAGCCAGCGGGCGCAACGCCAATTGGGAATATCGCCAATTCGGATCGGTCGGGCATTTCCATCGCCGCCGCATTGACCGCGCGAACCGATGTCGATTGGTTCCGATTCCGGATCCAGCGCGACTCGATCCAGACACCTGGCGACAAACACATCGCCACGTCGTTTGATATCGACTACGCAGACGGCCTGGGACGACCCGACACGACACTTTGGATTTTCCGAGATGCCGCCTTGGGACCAGAACTGGTGCTCTTGGCGACCGACTCGGATATTGCCGATGACCGCGCCCGACCTGGCCAAGGAGCCGATGCGGATGATTTGTCTCGAGGCTCCTTCGGCTCTCGCGATGCCTTCCTGGGAAGCATTGAGTTGCCGGATGGCGATTACTTTGTAGCCGTCAGCAATTCCAGCTTCGCATACAATCAGATGACGCAATTCTCAGCGGCCAACACCACCGCACCCAACTTGCGATTGG
>JBJSWM010001147.1:0-2260 GCA_046085865.1 Pirellulaceae bacterium | reverse complement strand
CTCGGTAGCTAAGAATTGCCGAAGAATCGGGTTGCATGAAGCCTTCTAAAAAGTGACTTTTAATTCACGATGAATTCCCATGCACTTTGATTGCGATCGATCCCAAAATCCGATACGGTGCTCTATTCAGGTGCGGAATATCTGGAGTCATGTTTTTTCAACTTTTTGACGGGAGATGGCTTATGAGACAATTCGTTTCGAGTTTGGTGATGGGCTTGGTTGCGACGATCGCAACAAGCTCAGTTTCCTTTGCGGCGATGCTGACAGGTGGCGCGAGTTTCAACAATACGCTGACCGACCTCACCAACCCAGCGCTGCCAACGGCTTCGCAGATCCTTGATTTCCAGACTGCAACCACAGCCGCTGGCGATTTTACGGTCGGCATGGGCTGGGGTACATTGAACATCAGCACCTACCAGGTCACCAACGGCACTGGCATGGGACCAATTTCAGGCGCAGCTGGCGATTTCAGCGGCACATGGACTGGCGATACTTGGACGCCTGTGGTTGGAAATCCAAGCAACGGCACCCGAGCGATGTCCTTCGCCGGAACCATGTCAAGGGCAGGGTTTGATAACACCCCCGCGCTCTTGAACATCTCTGTGACGAAGACCGGAGGCTTCTATTCCGTGGCGGTAACGCTTGCAATGAATCCACCTGCAGCGGTGCCTGAGCCTGCGTCGCTTGCAATTTTTGGTCTCGGTGCAACTGGATTCGCTGTACGCCGATTCCGTCGCAAGTAACATCGAATGCGACAAAAGCCATTCTAAGAAAACGCACTCTTTTCAGAGTGCGTTTTTTTATGCGCTCAGTAGGAATCCGTCCGGCCAACCTGTTTGTACCAATGCGACGTGAGAGCCAGTGTGATTTTTTAGATTCATTGCTATCCAGCACGGGCGGGACGCCCGTGCCATGAGGGGCGGTATTGCAGGTTCATGGCCCCTCCACAACGACACAACCTTTTCCATGCTCGAATTGCAGCCCGCTCTTCGCGTTCGATCACGGACCTTTCGGTGACGTTCCATGACAAATTCGGAGCGGGGTAGCGAAGCGACCGCTAACGACATGAATCCCAGATGGGCTAGGGAAAACTTGGCACTTGGCCTCTAGGCAGCGAGTTCTCTGCCTCGTGATGGCCCTTTCGATCGGTTATCGGATTCGGTTGGTCTCACGCGAAGATGCCAAGACGCGAAGAAAGAAAAGAATCCGATCGTTCGTCTGATCACGACGACTCGCCATGCGAGATTCGACCTGTCGATTCGGTTAGCAGCAAAAAACTACAACCCACCGAAAAAAGTCAACTGGATCCCCAAGCAGCAATCGCAAAGCAATTGGGCTCGCCATGCGTTCGTGGCTTCGCGCGAGCCGAGGAGGGAGTTGCAGACTGGTGCAAGAAGACATGGAGGCGAAGGATCTTGACCATCAGGGATTATTCTGTCTAGCGATGGAGTTCAAGGCATCCCGATCAAGTTTCCCTTTGCAGGTCACCGGGTCGCATCTTTTTTGATGTGGGAATCGCGGCTCACTAGCCGATGGGAGCGTTTTTCCTCTTCTGCAACTCGACCTGTATCGCCTCAAACACCACTTCTGGATCCTGCATCCCATCGATCGGTACCAGCAAATTCTTCTTCCGGTAGTAATCGATCAGCGGCATCGTCTGCTGGTTGAAGACATTCAATCGAGCCTGAATCGTCTCATAGGTATCATCCCGCCGACCCTCTTTTGCGGCGCGTCGCACCAATCGGTCGATTAAAGCCGATTCCTGAACCACCAGTTGGAGGACCAAGTCAAGACCTTGGTCATGCTGCTCAAAATACTCGTCCAGCAATTGGGCCTGAATCAGCGTTCTGGGAAATCCATCAAATAAGACCCCCGGAATGCAGTCTGGCTTTTGCAGCCGAAGCGTGACGATTCTCATCACGAGATGATCGGGAGCCAGTTGCCCAGAATCCAGATAGGACCCCACCAATCTTCCTAACGCCGTATCCTGCTCACGCACGGTACGAAGCATATCCCCAGTCGAAAGATGGGGAATGCCCAGGAGATCGATTAATTTTTTGCATTGGGTCCCCTTACCGGCTCCTGGGGGCCCGATGAACACAATGCGCATGGGTATTTCCCTTGGAGTGGCCGACTGGGTCTACCCCTTTGTCCCAACCCAAACGGCTGATCGGCAGAGCACCAGATCAATCCCAAGAAGGCAGGGGGCCACGCCTTTCAGTCAGGCACAGTCCGATTACGACTCCAATAGTCCCTTGTA
>JBJSWM010001146.1:0-8481 GCA_046085865.1 Pirellulaceae bacterium | reverse complement strand
GCATCGCCCTGGAGACAGGGGTTGACTACCATCGCGTCTCGATCGACCGATCCCACGAGTCGGTGCTGACCGACTTCCTGGTGGCCAGGAACCGAGGTAGCGGTCGTCGATGAGTTTTCTACAGCCTTGGCTTTTGGTATTGCTCCCCTTGCTTTTAGTGCCGCTGATCATCCATTTGATCAACCAGTGGCGCTATCAGACCAAGCGATGGGGGGCGATGATGTTCCTGCTGACCGCCAACCGCATGGCGCGAGGGTATGCCAAGTTGCGGCAATGGCTGATCCTGGCCGCTCGAATGGCCGCCATTGCCGGTCTGGTTTTCGCGATTAGCCGTCCTCTGGCAAGCGGTCTCATGGGGATGGCCGCCAGTGGTCGCCCCGACACGTCGATCGTCCTGCTGGATCGTTCTCCCAGCATGGAAGCCAAGAGCTTGGGAGGCGCGGAGTCCAAACTGGAGACGGGACGCCGCCAGATCCGTCAAGCCCTCTCCACGATCGGCTCCAAACGCTGGGTGCTGGTCGACTCCGCAACGGATCAACCGCGAGAATTTGAGCGACTGGAGGGGCTGCTGGAGTCGCCCCAGACCGAACCGTTTGGGGCTTCCAGCGATATTCCGGGAATGCTTCAAAAGGCGGCGGCTTACCTCGCCGCCAATCGCCCAGGACCAACCGAAATCTGGATCTGTTCCGATCTCCGGACCAGCGACTGGCAGCCCGACAGCCCGATCTGGTCGGTGGTTCGCGAGCAGTTGCTGCAGTTCCCAAAGAATGTTCGTTTCCATCTGATCGCCTACCCAGATGCCGCCACCGACAACCGCGCGATCCGCGTCACCTCCGCGCGTCGCGAACGAACCGCTCAAGGCATCGATCTGGTCCTTTCCTGGGTGGTGCAGCGAGATGGTGTCAAAGGGAAAAAAGATCTCCCGGCGATTCAGATCCCAGTGCAAATCGAAATGGAGGGGAACCGGTCTCAGGTGGAGATGGAAGTCGCCGGTCCGCAGGCGCAGTGGAATGAACATCGGATCCGTCTGAATGCCGACACCCAACGAGGATGGGGGAAAGTATCGATCCCGGCCGATGCCAATCCAGCCGACAATACCTTCTACTTCGTATTCGATGCGCCGCCGCCCCGGCGGGCTCTCCTGATCTGCCAGGAGGATTCCGCCGCTGGCCCGCTGGCGCTGGCAGCAGGCATCCCGCCGCAGACCGAACAGCAAAGCGACGCTCAGCGGTTGCCATGGGGTGACACCCAGCCGATCGATTGGCAGGAGGTGGGGCTGTTGATCTGGCAGGGGGCGATGCCGCAGGGAGATCGAGCCGAAGAAATTGAACGCTTCGTCTCCTCCGGCGGCAGCCTGATGCTGTTCCCGCCGACATCCGAGACATGGAATGCCAGCGGCACCGCCACCCCCTTTTTTGGAGTTCAGTGGGACAGCTGGAAGCCACTTCAACCGGTCGCTCTGATCGATCAGTGGCGAGGCGACAGCGATCTGCTGGCGGCCACCCGGTCAGGCGCTGCATTGCCCGTTGGCCAGATCGAACTGTCGGGGATCGGTACCTGGAAAGGAGACGCGGTGGCACTGGCTAGCTTGGCCGATCGCACTCCGGTCCTCTCCCGAATCCCCACCGATCGTGGCTCCGTCTACCTCTGTAGCGCCTCCCCCTTGGAATCCGACTCCAATCTCGCCCGTCAGGGAATCGTCCTCTACGCGATGATCCAGCGCGCGATCGAACAGGGCACTCTTTCGCTGGGCCGCACCCGAGCTATCGATGCAGGATCGCTTGCAGCTTCCGCCCCTTCCAACATCGACCTGGAAGGATGGCAGGCCCTGGGGAGCAGTGGCAATAGCCTTTCCAGCGAGATTGGATTTCAGCCGGGGGTGTTTCAGACAGAGAAAAATCTGATCGCCATCAATCGATCGAACCTCGAGGACCAACCCGACTCGGTCTCCTCCGAACAGATAGACAAGCTATTTGAGGGACTGCCGCTGACGAAGGTGGAGCAGAAGACGGGATCGGCCAGCAGCCTGGTGCGAGAGGTGTGGCGGCTATTTGTGATGCTGATGATCGCCGCTCTGATCGCCGAAGCGATCCTTTGCATGCCACGGCGACCGGTACCGCAAAGTGGGGTAGCCAAGGAGGCGCTGCGATGACCGAGCGGGAGTTGGTCCTTCAATGGACTCCATGGACGCTGGCGTTCAGCCTGCTGTGCTTTCTTGTGACCTTGGCGATCAGCTGGGAAGCGATGCGGCGCTGGCAATTTCGACCTAAGATGGTCGCTCTGGAACTGCTTCGCCTAGCGCTGGTTGCAGGTGCCCTGCTGCTGCTCAATCAGCCTGAGTGGGTGGAGCGATATCGACCTGACAAGAAGCCTGCGATCGTCTTGCTTGCAGATACCTCGGCCAGCATGGAAACTCGCGACGTGGTCGAGGGGAATTCCGAGTCGACCGAAAGTGCGGCTGTTGGTGGAACGAATTCCCAGGCGCGGACACGTCGGGAGGCGCTCACGCCTTGGATCGACCCGACGGCCTGGGATTCGCTCCGCGAACGCTTCGATGTCCTGATCGAGTCCTCAAGCGACCTAGCCAAGGACTCGCAAGGGAGTTCGAAGACCAGCGACGGCAATCCGCGTGGTGCATCGTCGCAAAGCGAAGCGGAATCCGGCGAACGTGCCGGAACGAATCTCCACGAACTCCTGGTCTCCGCGCGTCAGCGCCATCCGAATCTTCAAGCGGTGGTGCTGGCCAGCGATGGCGACTGGAATCAAGGGACGGCTCCCGTCCAAGCGGCACTGCAGTACCGTACGGCTGAAACCCCTATCTGGACCATCCCCCTGGGAAGCCCCTCTCGGCTTCCCGACCTGGAACTGCTCAGCCTCGATGCACCAACCTTTGGAATCGCCGGGAAGGCAGTCCGAATTCCCTTCACGATCGAAAGTTCGCTGCCACGTGCGATTGCGGCCAAGGTGATCCTCAAGTCCAGCGACGGCCAGGAAATCGCTCATGACCTGCGGATCGCCCCGATGGGACGCACCAGCGACGCGGTGGTGTGGAAGCCAGAGGGAATCGGCGATTACACGCTGACCCTGGAGGTGCCTCAGCAACCTGGCGAAGTCATCGCGGAGAACAACAGCAAGACTGTCCCGATTGCGATCCGCGAGGAGAAACTGAAGGTCCTGGTCGTCGAATCGTTGCCGCGATGGGAGTATCGCTATCTGAGAAACGCTCTGTCCCGAGATCCAGGGGTCGAGGTTAGTTGCCTGCTGTTCCACCCCGGGCTTGGGAAAGTCGGCGGCGGCAACAAGGATTACATCCAGGCGTTCCCTGAGACTCTGGAAGCGCTGGCTGCTTACGACGTCGTCTTTCTCGGTGATGTCGGTATCGCCGACGGCCAGTTGACTGTCGAACAGTGCCGACTGCTCAAGGGGTTGGTCGAGCAGCAGGCGAGCGGCCTGGTGTTCATGCCGGGCTGGCAGGGACTTCAGTCCAGCCTCCTGGAGACCGAGCTATCGGATCTCTACCCGGTGCTCCTGGATACCGCTCAGCCAGAAGGCTGGGGGACTCGGACCCCCAGTCATTTTGAGTTGACCGAATCGGGTCGCCGCAGCCTGCTGACCAAACTGGCCGATACGCAGGACGAGACGACGGCTGTCTGGGAGAAACTCCCTGGCTTTCAGTGGTACGCACCGGTGCTTCGCGCCAAACCGGGCAGCGAGGTCCTTGCCGTCCATCAGGAAGCCTCCAACGCTTTCGGTCGCATTCCCCTGCTGGCAACACGCACCTTTGGCAGCGGCAAGGTCCTTTTCATGGGAACCGATGGGGCATGGCGCTGGCGCAAAGGGGTGGAAGATCTCTATCACTATCGCTTCTGGGGACAGGTGGTTCGCTGGATGGCCTACCAACGCAACATGGCCAAAGGGGAATCGATGCGGCTGTACTATTCGCCCGAACAGCCCCAGGTGCGGCAGACGATTTCCTTGCAGGCCAACGTGATGGACCGCACAGGGGAACCGATGCAGCAGGGCGACGTGCGAGTTCGCATCGAATCCCCTTCGGGACAGACCGAAGGAATTCGCCTGGCGGCTCAGGGAGGCGAATGGGGGGCCTTCGCGGGACTCTGGACCGCCAATGAACCAGGGCCCCACCGCGTCACCCTCCGGTCGGACGCCACCGATACCACGCTGGAAACAACGATTTTTGTCCAAGGATCGGCGCTAGAACAGATCGGCAAGCCAGCGAGGCCCGAGGTTCTCGAGGAACTTTCCCGAGTTTCCAAGGGAGAGGTGGTACGATGGAACCAACGGGACAAGCTGATCGAATCACTCCAGAACTTACCCCAACCCCCTGATCAACTGCGGCGACTGCAGCTTTGGAGCAATCCCTGGGTAGCGGGAATGATGATCTCGGGCTTGGCCATTTTCTGGATCAGTCGCAAATGGCTAGGATTGTTCTAAGTTAGCGGATAGATCGGTGCGAGGACGCACAGACCGACAGGAGCTATCGTCGATGCAACAACGCAACGATGCCAATCGCTGGGCAATCCCTCCTACGCTGCAGGCTCAGTTGCAGCAGTTTCGAACCTACGTCTGGCGCACCAAGGTGCTGGAGGCGTTGGGGCTACTTTGCACGGTCATCCTTCTGGGCTACACCCTCCTGTTCGCTTCCGACCGCCTTCAGGATACCACCCCTGCGATCCGTTGGTTGCTTTGGGGTGCGGCCTTGGTGGCGCTGGTCTGGATCCCTTGGGTCGTCTACCGCTGGGTGTGGCGCCAGAGAACTTTTCCTCAACTGGCCCGACTCCTGCGACGCCGCGACCGTCGCATCGGCGACCCGCTGCTGGGGGTGATTGAACTGGCGGAAGACCGACAGGAGCAGCAGCGGTCTCCCGCACTGGTCGCCGCTGCTTTGCAGCAGGTGGCTCAGTCAGCTCAGGGACGCGATTTCACCGTTTCAGCACCCAGACATCATGCACGCCAGTGGCTGGGCATCGCTGGCGCCCTGGCCACTCTGGCGATCGGACTGCTGGCGCTCTTCCCGGAAGCCGCCGCCAACGCTTGGCAGCGCATCGCCTTTCCCTGGAAGAAAATCCCTCGCTACACCTTCGCCCAATTGCAACCGCTTCCCGACCCCCTGGTGGTGGCGCATGGTGAGCCATCCAGGCTGGATGTCGGGCTATCCGAATCGACGCGCTGGAAACCGGCCGAGGCGACGGCGAGACTGCCATTCCACCCCGATCGTCGCTGGCCCCTTCAGTCCAATCGCTACGCGATGGAACTCCCCGCCTTGACCGCCGACACGTCGCTGGAGGTGCGTGTTGGCGATCAGAGCCAGCGACTGCAGGTGATCCCCAAGCTGAGACCGGTGCTGGAGCAGATCGAGGCGAGCATTCAACTGCCTGAGTACCTTCAAATCGCCGAACCGATCCAGCGCGATGCCCGCTCTGGATCGGTCCAGGCGGTCACTGGATCCAGCGTCCAGTTGCGCGCCACCGCCTCCAGATCCCTGACAGCGGCCACCATCGATGGACAGCCCATGCCGGTGGAGGACCGCCAGTTTCTATCGCCACCCCGGACGGTTGCCGGGGAGTCGATGCCTCCCTGGGTACTGACCTGGAAGGATGCCGACCAACTGGAAGGCAGCCAGCCATTCGAACTGAAACTGCTTCCCAAGGCAGATGACGCGCCGACGATCTCAGTCGAAGGGCTGCCGCGTCAGGCAGTGGTGCTGGTCACCGAACAGATCAATTTCCAGTTCCTGGCAGGAGACGATTTCGGGGTGCGCCGCGCCGGGATGGAATGGAAGGGGGTGCCCAGCGAACTGGTAGGCCAGCCCGCCTCAGGCGAACAAGTCCTGGCCGCTGGCGGCCCCCAGCAGACGGCGATGCAGTGGCAAGGAGTCTTCAACGCCAACGACTGGAAGATCGAACCTCAGGCAGTCGAACTGCGAGTCTGGGTGGAAGATTATCTCCCCGAACGAGGCCGCATCTACTCACCACCCCACACTTTCTTCGTGCTCTCAGCTGACCAGCATGCCATCTGGATCACCGAACAACTCAGCAAGTGGCACCGCCAATCGCTCGATGTCCGCGACCGCGAAATGCAACTGCATGAAACCAACAAACAGCTGCGCGCCCTGGAAGGTAAACAGCTAGATCAGCCAGAGGCTCGCCAGATGCTGGAGACGCAGGCCGCCGCAGAGGCGGCCAATGGCAGGCGTTTGGGGCAACTGACCAAGGTGGGCGAAGAACTGGTGCGGCAGGCTGCCAGAAACTCCGAGATCCAGGCCGATCAACTGGACCGATGGGCCGAAATGCTGCAAGTGCTGGAGGAGATCTCGGGCGATCGCATGCCAGGGGTCGAAGATCTGCTGAAACAGGCCGCCAAAGCCAAATCGTCCATCGCTCAAAATGCCAGCCCTCCCCCTGGCCCTCAAGCAGGTCAGCAGCGCGATCCATCGGGTGGTAGTCAGCCATCTCCCGAATCGATGCAGCCGCCCGATCCCGAATCGGCCAAGATGCCATCGATCGGCGACCAGGAATCGTCGCAACGAGCTCCGGACGATCCAAAAGATGAAAAAGAAGGGAAGCCCAAACCACCCAAGGAATCCCCCCCCAGTCGTCTCTCCCTTCCCTCCACAACCATCGCCTCATCGGATGCGGAAGACGAGGAGAAGGATGAGGAACCCTCGGAAGCCGAACCCAAGGTGCAGCAGGCCGTGGAGAAACAGCAGGAGCTGCTGGCTGAGTTTGAGAAGATCTCCGATGAACTCAATCAGGTGCTTGCAAACCTCGAAGGCAGCACCCTAGTCAAACGGCTCAAGGCAGCCTCGCGGGAGCAACTGCAAGTGGCCAATCGGCTGAACGATCGCATCCAGGCGTTCTTCGCGCAAAGTAGCCATCTGGAAGAAGCCGATCGCCGACTTCTCGCTTCGCTCACCGATGTCGAGGGACGCAGCAGCCAGTCGATCTCCAACATCATGGATGACCTGCAAGCCTACTTCGATCGTCGCCGCATGAACCAGTTCAAACTGGTGCTCGATGAAATGCGCAGCAGCGATATTCTGGCCGCGCTGCGGACGCTGGGAGATGAGCTCCCCAAGGAACAAGGAATGTCGATCGCGCAATGCGAATTCTGGGCCGATACCCTGGATCGCTGGGCAGACGATCTGGTCGATCCAGCCGCCAAAGGGGAATCAACCGACTCCGAAGGACGATCCAAAGACAGCTTGCCTCCAGGGATCATTCTCGAGGCGCTGCAGATCCTGGAGGCGGAGGTGAATCTACGCGAAGAGACGCGCGTCGCCGAACAGTCGAAAGCGGCGATTGAAGAAAAGGAACACCAGCGACTGGGACAGCAACTAGGGGATAAGCAACAAGGACTGCAAAGCCGCATAGCGGACTTGGTCAAGCGGATCGAGCGGCTGCCGGAAGCGCAGGAGAATTTCGAGGACGAACTCGATCTGCTCGGTCAGGTCGAAACCGTCATGGGAGATGCCAGCGGAGTACTGGCTCTTCCCAACACCGGTCCCGAAGCCATCGCGATGGAAACAGAGGCGATTGAACTTCTTCTCAAGTCGAAAAGAATCAACCCGAAATCGGGCGGAGGCGGGGGAGGCACGGCGCCCGGAGGTGGTGGCAAAGGGGACACCAAGGACTCTGCCCTCGCCCTGATCGGCACTGGAATCAATCCTCGGGAATTCAGGGAATCACGTGAGATCCAGCAAGCGACTGGCGAACAGGCCAATCCGCTCCCTGAAGAATTTCGCGCTGGACTGGACGAGTACTTCAACCGACTCGATCGAGACCGACCATGAGGATTCCACCAATGGCCACCCGTTCGCTTCCCTTCGCTCTCCTTTTGGCTGCCTCTGCCAATGGGCTATGGGCCCAGGATGCGAAGCCTCCAAAACCTGCGGCGGAACAAAAAGAAGCAGCGATTCAGAAGATCGAGCAGCTGTTTGGGGTGGTGGAGAGGGAGCGGGACCCGCGCAAACCACCGGTGCCCCCCCCGCCGCTGGCAGTGGAGGAAGAAGGCAAAGAGCAAGAAGATCCCCAGGCCGCGCAGGGGCCCGAAGCGCTATCGATTCAACGACTGGAGAAAGTTCTGCGGGTGGAACTGGCGTTTTTGCGACGCGTCGTACAGCTCGATGAGCAGCAGGAAAAGCTGTTGGCCCAGTTCGATCGAAAGTGGGTGGCCAAAAAGGTTTCGGTGCAGAGAGATCTTCGAGGTGGGGGCGCCTTCCTGCAGGCGGGTCAGGATTTTCCCCAGCCGCATTCGGTGATGCAGCGCGCGGTGCTCCGCGCACTGGATAAGGACCTGACAACGATTCTAAAGTCCCCACAGGAAGATCAGTATCTGGCCGAGCGAAGGATGCGTTCCAAATTCGTCAGTCAGGCGTCGGTCGATGCCATCCTGGCTCTCCTGGACGATCAACTCTACCTGGAACCCGCGCAGCGCGACGCCATCCGAAAGGATCTTGAAAAG
>JBJSWM010001145.1:0-4601 GCA_046085865.1 Pirellulaceae bacterium | reverse complement strand
ATCCGGGACAGGCAGTCCGTACGATGCGTCTTGGTCGCCATCGGTCGATGCCCCAGCGATGCTTCGGAAGGGTGACAATCATGAACCATGAGGAGAAGCCGGACCATCTTCTTGCCTATTTGCTTCGATCTCCCGTACACTTTTTCGGAGATCTCTGGGAATTCTGGTCTGCATGGTCCTATTCACGGCGATGGTCGAGGATTTGGCTGATCGCAATTCCCATGGTCGCATTCCTCCTTGCGGCTGCCTTGCCCACACTGCTGGGAAGTCTTCAGGCCAGGACTCGCAAAATGGTCTGGTATGCGCGCACCGCTGAAAAGCTGATGGCAGCCGATCAAGAGAAGAAAGGGGAGTCGAGGGAAGATGCGGGTACAGCGGAGCCGAGGGGGGATCCAACGGCCGGTCCCCGCACCTTGTCGCAGATCGCCATGGAACAGGATCTCCCAGAAGCATCTCGACGAGCGATGATCTGCTTTGAGCGGATCTTGCAGATGGAAGGGAATAACAAGCGAGCTAGGTACTTTGTCGCCAGCCAGTATGGCCGCCAGGGGGACATCCAGCGGGCGCGCGAAGTGATGCAGTCCCTGGCCCCCGAGGAGGGAAGGGGCTACCCAATGGCTCATCTCTGGCTGGGCCTGGATGCGGCCGAACGGATGCAGGGTGGCCAAGAGGGGCTGGAAGGTACGGCGATGCATCACTTGGCGATCGCCGCGGAGGAAGATCGTGCACCTTCGGAAGTTCTTTGGATCTACTCGCTGCTTCTTGCCAAACGAGGCGATCGGGCTGCAGCGATCGACTGGCTTCAACGACTGGTACGAACCGACCCAATCTTTCTGGTCGAAGCTGCGCAGCTGGCCAAGTCGATTGGGTCGGAAAGTCTGGCGACCGATTTCGCGACCAGAGCCTACGCATTCCATCAGAAGAGGGTTGAGGAACGCGGAGGAAGCGAAGGGGACTGGATCGCCATGGCACAGTCCTTGGTGCTTCAGGAGAAATGGGAACAGGCAACATCTCTTCTGGCCGGTGTGCTCCAGCGGAACCCAACACAGCAGCAGCAACTGGTGCGGCGCTACCTATCCGGTCTGCTGCTGCGTCGATATGAGGCATCCAACCGAAACGGCAAGGATCTGGCGGCAGCCGATTTCGGATTGCTTCAGGCCTCCCTGAATATCGATCCCATGAACCCTTCGCTCAACGAGTCGCTCGAGCGGTTGCGGAGCGCTCCAGAACTGATGGAAGAATCGGCGGAGCAGGCAGTGGCCGACATGCTGGCCACCGGTGGCGCCAACACGATTGCACATCTGCTCCTGGCACAGCGGGCCATGCAGTCCAATCGCCCCGATGTGGCGCGAAAGCATCTGGAAATCGCTCACCAACTCTCCCCTCTTTCCTTGGTGGTGCGATTCCAATTGGCGGCCAACCTTCTGCAACACGACCCATCTCAATCCGATCGCGCCTATGGGTTGCTGGAGGAATTCGAATCGATTCGTCCCAGGGATAGCTTCCTGCAGCAGTGCATTGGCGACCTCGACCGTATTTCGGGTCGACTGGACAAAGCGACCCAGCGCTGGGAACGCGCGATCGAACTGGGCTCGGAATCCCTACCGCTCCTGGAACGACTGGAACCTGCCTACGATACGCTCGGGGAAAGCGACAAAGTGGAGCAAGTACGGCGGCAACGAGCCGCACTGGAATCGAGCCAGGCGGAAGCCTTTTCGCTAGAATCGCTGTAGGATTCCCTTCAACTGGCCGGGAGGAGATCTCATTGCCAGTGCCGAATCATCAGGGCAGCAGATCGCCTTGGGCATCGGACGGGAACGGTATGCGTGGGCCGGGCGACAGGGGGTGCGTCATGCTGCGATGGATAGAACGGGCAGGTTTGTCGATTCGATCGATCGGGATCGTCATCCTGGCGATTGCTTGGCTGTCCCAGGACGGTTCCGCTTTTCAGCCAGTCCCAACAGAACCAACTTCGAAGGATGCCATCCAGGAATATCCGCTGGAGTCGGGCTGGACCATCGAACCGGTTTCGGGTGGAGGGCCTTTGCCCATAACGCCAGGTGACAGCTGGGAAAAGGTGCTCGGCAAGGACTTCGATGGCACGGCGATCTACCGCTGCAAGCTTCCTGAGATCGCCCCGCAGCAAATCGCGCAGCGCCGCATCTGGATCGAACTGGACGGCGTCGCTACGCATGCCATTGTGCGCATCGAAGGCAAGCAGGTGGGAGAGCACCTGGGCGCTTGGACTGCATGGCGTGTCGATCTGACCCCCTGGTATCGGCCAGGGGTGGAGATTCAGGTGGAGGTGGACGAACGGGTAGGGCACAACACACAGGGCTTTCTGCCTGTCTTTCTCCCTCACTTTGGAGGCATCTGGAAAGCAGCTCGGCTAGTACTCACTCCTGCGGGAGGCTGGGTGGATCGGAAAGCAAGTTTGGTGTCCGGATCGACCGACCGGGACCAGATCGATCTGCGACTGGTGGGCCATGGTGCCATCCAGCTTCAGTCGCTGGAAGCTGGAGCACGCGTGCTGACCGATCGAGGATGGACGCCGTGGCAGTGGCAGCCGGTCGATTGGATGACAGTCTCACCAAGCCCCTCAGGAAAACCCCAGCAGCTCGATCGATCCGAGCCATCCCGCTGGAAGTGTGACTTTGGGGTAGCGATCGAACAGCCGAGGCGGTGGAGCCCCGAGGATCCTTACCGCTATCGGGTGCAGATTGCGGTTCGCGATCGCGAGGGGCGAACATGGCACCAGTTGGAAACAGACGCCGCTCTTCGCACCATCGCAGCTAAGGGAGACCAGCTGCTGCTCAACGGCAAGTCGCTGATAGTTCGTGGATTGCTGAACTGGGGTTATGCCCCCCCACGCATCAGCCCATCGCTGGACCCCCAAGTCCAACGTCGCGAGATCGAGCAGGCGAGGTCGATGGGCTTCAACCTGATCAAGTTTTGCCTCTGGGTGCCTCCGGAATCCTATCTGCAGCTGTGCGATGAACTTGGGATGCTTGCATGGGTCGAGTACCCCACATGGCATCCACAGTTGAAACCGAAGTTTCAGAACGAATTGCTGAGGGAATACGACGAGTTTTTTCGCGCCGATCGAAATCACCCCAGCGTCATCCTCCGAAGCTTGACGTGCGAGACAGGTCCTTCGGCCGATCTGGAAGTACTCCGTTCGCTCTACGATTTAGGGCACGAAAGGATCCCAGGAGCCTTGATCGAGGATGACAGCAGCTGGATCCAGTGGAATCGGATCTGCGATTTTTACGACGACCATCCCTACGGAAACAACCATGATTGGTTGGCGAGGCTAGACCAACTCGGCGATCACCTTCAGAGCCGGGATCCCAAGCCACTCTTGCTGGGGGAGGCGATTGCTGCCGATACCTGGGGACCGCCAATCACCTGGCCAGACTGGCCATCCGGCCTCTCTGCTTCTGGCCTATCCGAAGATGCGACTCCAACTTCCACCTCGCCACATCACCTCCGATCGATCGGAGCACAAAGCGACTATCTCGACTGGATCGATCGGCATTGTGGCTCGATGGCGCGCCATCGATTATCCCGAGATGCCTCCGAACAGGCGATGCAGATGCGGCGGTTTCAGATCGAACTCTATCGTCGCCGCATGCCGGGCCAGGGCTACGTCGTCAGCGTTCTTCGCGACTTCCCCTTCGCCAACATGGGTTTGCTAGACGCAGCGGGCAATGCCAAATGGGAACCCACCCTGTGGGACTGGCATCGCGACGCGATGGGACTCCTGGAAACCCCCGGCGATCGCCGTGCCTTCGTCGCCGGCCAGCCAGCTCAGGTCCGTCTTCGCCACACCACACTGGGCCCGGCTCCCGACGTGCAGGTTGCCTGTCGCTGGAGGCAAAGCGATACCCCTGAAACCTCCTCCTGGACCCCAGCCACGGCGATGAAGGACAAGGGTGCAGAGGGCGGGTGGAAATGGGACGAATTGACTCCCTCTGTCCCATCGCCGACGAAGGTCCAGCTAGAGGCGCGGTGGACTGCGCCCGGTAGCCCCCCCCTGGAAAGTCGCTGGGACCTGTGGATCCTTCCTCCTCCGACGGAAGTCCCCGATCCCGCAGGCCCCTGGGCCCGTCACCCTAGCCTGCCGATGGGAGATCCTGCACTCGATGCTTGGACCCAGCCGCTCTTGGAGTGGGTTCCTGGACTAGCAGCCCATGTCATCACCACACGACTGGACCAAGAACTTGTCGATCACTTGGCGGCGGGAGGTCGCTGCTTGATGCTTGCCGACGGAACTCCCGGATCGTTTCGTCGCGCCGACCACTGGTTCTTGCGAGGTGGCCCCATCGTCGGGAAGTCCTTGGAACAATGGTCGCAACGGAGAGGTTTTCCAGGGGAACTAATCACCTCCCTCCAACCGTTCGACTTGGGTTCCCCTGTGATTGCGAAACCACGGTTTCTTGAACAGACCGACCCATGGCTGTTGCTTTGGGACAACCACGATCTGGACCACTACCGCACCCATGCACTGGTTTTTCGTTGCCAAGTGGGTAAAGGTCAATTGCTGGTCAGTAGCCTGGAGCATCGCAAGCCATCGTTTCCTGCCGGGCCGTGGTTGCTCC
>JBJSWM010001144.1:0-8092 GCA_046085865.1 Pirellulaceae bacterium | reverse complement strand
AAATCGATGCAACCGCACCGGCGATTTGGGTCCGCCCAAAATAGAGGCTCATTGAATAGAGGCTGAGTGAGTCCCCCGGCGCGACCAGGGAACTGCTTGACGGCCCCTGGAAGCCTCCACGGTGACGACAAGTTTCGCCGCTAGCGTGGGGAGCGAGAGTGGGGGCTTTCCCGATTTTGAGGATTCCATGATCCCAGAAGCTGCTTGCCGATACCGTTACGACATCATCGTGGTTGGCGCTGGCCATGCTGGCACCGAAGCCGCTGCTGCCGCCGCTCGCGCTGGCGCCCGCGTCGCCCTCCTGACATCGAACCTGGACACCGTGGGGCAGATGAGCTGCAATCCGGCGATCGGGGGCGTTGCTAAAGGACAGATTGTCCGCGAGATCGACGCCTGCGGTGGATTGATGGGCGAAGCGATCGATGCGACCGGCCTGCAATACCGGATGCTGAATCTCAGCAAAGGTCCGGCGATGCACAGCCCCCGTGCGCAGGCCGACAAACGGCGCTACCAGATCGATATCAAGCATCGCATCGAACGATGCAGTGGCATCGATCTTCGCCAGGAGCTGGTCGAGGGGCTTTGGGTGGAACACCTCCAAGAAGGGCCAACCGTTCGCGGTGTCCAGGTCCGAGGAGATGCCCTCTACCAGGCGGACGCGGTCATTCTGACCACCGGCACATTTCTTCAAGCTGTCATGCACACGGGAGAAGCGAAGACCGCAGGTGGAAGAGCAGGGGAGGGGACCACGGCAGGGATCAGTCAGTCGCTGAGGTCGCTGGGATTTCGCGTCGAACGGTTTAAGACCGGTACGCCGCCACGGCTCAATGCCCGCACCATCGACTACGATCAGGCGACCATCCAGCCAGGAGACCCCGACCCCAAACCCTTCTCCTTCCTCAACGACTCGATCGATCGCCAACAACTCCCCTGCTGGATCACTCACACGAATCCTGAGGTGCACGAACTGATTCGCCAAAATCTGCATCGCGCCCCGATGTACACAGGGCAGATCCAGTCGAGAGGCCCAAGATACTGCCCGTCGATCGAAGACAAGGTGGTTCGATTTGCCGACAAGGAAACCCACCAGCTCTTTTTGGAACCGGAGGGTTACCAGACGCTGGAGGTCTACGTCAACGGCATCTCCACCAGCCTGCCACGCGACGTGCAGGATCGCATTTTCAGGATGATCCCGGCACTCGCCAACGCCACCATTCTTCGCTATGGCTACGCCGTCGAATATGACTACTGTCCCCCCGATCAGCTTTTTCCGTGGCTGGAGACCAAAGCAGTCCGTGGCCTCTACTTTGCCGGACAGATCAATGGCACCACCGGCTATGAAGAAGCTGCCGCGCAAGGACTGGTGGCAGGTGCCAGCGCCGCGATTCGACTGCGAGGGGGAGAAGGGCTGGTGTTCGGCCGCGATGAAGCCTACATCGGTGTCCTGATCGACGACCTCGTAACCCGCAGTGTCGATGAACCCTATCGCATGTTCACCAGCCGTGCCGAACATCGGATGCTGCTACGTCACGATAACGCCGACCGCCGCTTGACCCCCATCGCAAGACCACATGGACTGATCTCTTCCGAACGCTGGGAACGCCTGCAGCAGAAATTGGAGGCGGTGGAAAAGGCCGAACGTCTGTTGGCCAGCCTTCGCGTCGGGGACATCCCAGCCGACAAGTATCTGAAACGCCCGGAGGTTCTTTGGAGCGATCTGGTGGAACGGTTTCCACAACTTGCGGTTTACCCTCTGGAGGTCGCTGAGCAGGTGGAGCGGGATTGCAAATACTCGGGCTACGTTTCCAGGCAGCAAATCCAGATCGATCGCCAGCATCGCATGATGGAAAAACGCATCCCCATCGACCTGGACTACACCTCCATCACCAGCCTCCGCAACGAGGCACGCCAGAAGTTCCAGCAGATTCGACCTAGAAATCTGGACCAGGCTAGTCGAATTAGCGGGATTACCCCCGCCGACATCGCCTTGGTATTGGCCCATGTTGAACATCGTTTTGGCGGGAAAGGAAGCAGTCGAGACCAGGCATTTCCAGCGACTGCCCCGCCCCCGAACGACCAGCCCTCTTCCGGTGATTTGTGAAAAACAGTGGGTGAACCCAGTTGCAGAGTTGCCGGTCAATGCTACAGTAGCCAAGACTTTGGTGGGCCTCTCGGTGCCTGCTAATCCATGAGGGCGTAGCTCAGTCGGTAGAGCAACGGACTTTTAATCCGTGGGTCGAGGGTTCGAGTCCCTCCGCCCTCATATTTTTCTTCTTGGCCGCAGGTCGACCGAAACCGAATCGATCGCCAGTACCGGCTAGCTTTCGGCTTGGCGGAAGCCCGTTTTCTTGGCTCTGCTGTCGTCGCCGTTCATTTTCCCGCTGATAGTTTGTGACGTCTGCGGCATCCGTAGCGTTTCTGCCTGTTGATCCAAGAATGCCTGCCGTATCTCCTGTGCCAGATACACCGCCGGCATCCAGCCGATCCACTGGAAATCGGACCTCCAATTGTGCCGGTCGTTCCTGCGATTCCGATTTTCCCGACAGGAGTGGAACGGATCGTGCGGGGTGGTGAACCTCTCGCTGGCTCGATCGTTCGAGGCCCCCTAGGAACCGCTGTCATGACATGCTTCGACCTGTGGAAAAGTCTCCTAGCGATGGGGATCTGCAGCATCCCTTGCCAAGAACTTCCGGCTCAAGGTCGGCGAGAGATTCCGGGGCAATCGGAGGCGCCAAGCCGTCGCAGTCCCCAGGGCCAGCTTCCTGGATCCCCCTGGGCCCATCGCGAGGCTACCTTGCCGCCATCCGCCAACTTGCCTCGTGCCGCCAATAGCTCCCCTCCCATCGCGCAGCCCAGACCGGATGGAGGCTTGCGGCTGGAACCCCAGAACCTTGGGCCAAGCTCCAACGGCTGGCGACCCTACGAACCAGGCAAGTCGACGGAAGGGAAGGTCGAGGAACTGCCAACTCCCAAGACGGCTGCCGAGTTCCTTCGCAGCAAAGGGCTTTCAACGCGTTATCTCTCAGCAAGCCCCTCACCGGTCAAAGAAGATTCCTGGAACCGCTTGCCTGCAAGAGGCCAGGCACTCGACCCATGGGAGCGGCTGGGAAACGGTTCCAGCGATCTGAATGACCGTCAAGTTCCCATGGGCACGCTGGTTTCGCGAGGTCAGCAGGAGGTCCCGGAGCTAGGCTGGTCCGGAAATCCACTTCGACTTTCGGCGGAGTCATCCGCCGCCAACCCACTCCGGAATATCGGTGTTCCATCCAGCGGCGGGGGGGCAAGCGAAAGGGTTTCCAAGCTACCTGAGATCGTGATCGATCGTCCCAACAGACAGACGGGAAGTCCTGCAGACCAAACCGGCAAGGGACCAACCAGCCTGCAACAGACGCTGCCTCGCTGGTCCAAAGCCATCGTGCAAGTTCGAAAAGATCTTGATGCAGGGCACATCGATCGCGCGAGGAAGGCGACCGAGTGGATTTTGACGCAGGCGGTTTTGGAAGCCGACCGAGAGACGGAAGAAAACCGCCGTGGCGAGGCATGGCGGCGAGGATTGGCGGGATTGAAGAACTTGGCGGGGAAGGAACCGACCGATTTTGCGGAGGGCGAATACGATCGACGATTGATTGAAGCAGCCGACGCGATTCTTTCCTCCGTGGAAGGTTTGGCCGATGCTCCTTTGGCGATGGGCCTTTACGCCGACTGCTGGGAAGCTACCGCTCGTCGCATGACCGAGACACCGGGAGAAAACCCCCGCTTCTCGCTGGACTGTGCGGCTGTCTTTCAGGAAGTTGCCCAATTGCTCAACCCTTCTTCTGAAAGAGCATCCTCCGGCCTGTGAGCCAAGTTGGGTAAGTTGCAGCAACTTCTGTCCCCCGCAGCTTCAGTCGCTCCCCTTCCCGCTAATTCCCACGCCTGCCTTTGGGAAGTACATTAAGGGCAAAGGAATTCGAGGATCCAGGACTGGGGCTGCACTGAAGAGGACGCACCTGCGATGGTCAGAAATAGAAGTCGATTCGGATGCCTCGTGCTCCTCCTGATGATTGCCTCGGCATCTCCCACGCCGGCTCAAGAAACTCCTGCGGCAAAACTAGCCCCCTACCCTTTGGATGCGGTCGATGATGGATCGACGATTTGGATTGTCGATCGCAACCTTCCCGGAGTCTGGAAGTCGGTCGACGGAAAACTTGAGGTGGCGATCCAAGGCCCCAAACAACTCCGTCAACCGCTCAACGCGCCCCGCTGCATCGCACGGAACTCTGAAGGCCAACTATTCGTCGGCGACTCGGCCACCCGCGAAGTGTATCGCATCGGTGGCGAGGGGAAGCTAGAGCCGATGACGGGTGGTGCCATCGGGATCCCCGCCGACCTCGCTTTTGGTCTTGATGGGACACTGTACATCGCCGATTTGGAAAGCCGTTTTCTTTGGAAGCTTCCCAAGAGCGGCGTTGCGGAAAAATTTCTGGATTGCAACCCCCGAGGTATCAGCGTCGATGCCGATGGCAATTTATGGATCGTCTCCCAGGGCAAAGATCAGTTGCTCAAGGCGACTGCCGACGGGAAGGTGGAAGTCGTTTGCTCGGGCCGCCCCTTTTCGTTCCCTAGCCAGGTCGCTATCGACTCGCAGGGAAACGCCTTCGTCGCCGATGGGTACTCCAAGGCGATATGGAAAACCGCCGTAGGAGGTGCCCCCAACAAGGTTGTCGACGGACAGGGGCTGGACCATCCGGTGGGTCTATTTTGGAGAGGGGATCGCCTTGGGATTGTCGATCCGCGAGCGGCCAAGGTATGGGGAGTCGCTGCCGACGGAACACTGGAAACCTGGATCGCATTTCCTTCCCCCTGACCTAGGGAATCTCCATGGCAAGGATTTGCCGTGGTCGATGGAGTCGCCCCCGAATCCCTCGGGAACCCAAGCCCGGGATCCAAGGGGAGTGGACAGAATGACGAAAGCTAAGAAGATGAATCGCCTGAGCTTTGCCTGGAGACTGCCTCCGGGGCTCGCGATGGAGCGACAGACGATGGTTGTTCATGGCAAACGTTGAAGATTCGGAGAGCAGCCGCCTGAACCGCCCCAACTGGGGATTCGCCGGCGAGGCCTTCAAATACACCAGCATGATCGCGATCGTGGTGGTGGCGGGCATGCTCTTCAAGAAAAAGCTGGGTGGCATCACCTGGGGACAGATCTGGGAGGGAATCCAGCGGATCCCTCCGTGGCAGATCGCCCTGGCGGTGCTAGTCACCTGCATCAACTTTGTGGTGCTCACCGGGTACGACTGGATTTCGGTCAAGTACCTGAAAAAGAACCTCTCCGTCTCGAAGATCATGCAGGGCGCGGTGATGGGATACGCCCTGAGCAATGTGTTCGGGTGGATCTTAGGCGGGACGGCGATTCGCTTTCGGCTTTACACCAACTGGGGGTTTCGCTTCTCCGAAGTGGTCGCCTTTGTCTCCATTCTTTCGGTGACGTTCTGGCTGGGGATGTTTCTTCTTGCCGGCATCTCCTTCGCCATGCTTCCTGTGCAGTTGCCTAAAGCCTACGAAGATGCCATGCCATTTCCGCTGCATACCCTGGGATACCTGTTCCTGGTCTGCGTCGGGATCTATGTCTTGGCGACGATCTTTGTGCGCCGGCCGATTCGTATTGGCAAGCAGACCTTTGTGCTCCCTCCCTTCAAGATGTCCTTGGTGCAACTGCTGGTTTCGGCGGCTGATTTCGTCCTGGCATCCTTGGTGCTTTATCTGCTGCTTCCCTCGGGAGTCGTCAACTACAGCACGGTGCTCGTCAGCTACCTAGCTGCCATGATTGTCGTCGTCTTCCTTCATGTCCCTGGCGGTTTGGGGGTCCTGGAGACGGTTGTCCTCTCGATGCTGGCATCCAGCGATCATGCCGATGGCGAACCGGTCAAAGTGGCGGTGACCAGCGCCTTGTTGGTCTATCGTGTCATCTATTATCTGATACCGGCTGCGGTAGCTGGGTTGATGTTCATCGCTCACGAGATCCGACACAAAAAGGAACTCGCCGCCGATGCGCTGGGGGCACCGCGCGAAATGGACCCCGAAATCTAGCTCAACCTCGCCAGCTCTCAGCCACCTCTTGTTCGCCTCCACCATTCGCCCCATCAAGGCGACGGGTGGCAATTAGCACGATGGAATCAGGAAGAAGGGACTATGGCCAAATCCAAGCAACAGCTTCCCAAGCGGAGCGAGGTGGCAACAAGCGACTGCTGGGACCTCAGCAGTCTGTATGCAGACGAATCGCAATGGGAGCGGGATCTAGCGAAGTTGCAACGATCGATCGCGCGTTTCTCCAGCTATCGTGGGAAGCTGAACGAGTCGCCTTCGCAACTGGCGGCATGTCTGGACCATGACCAAAGGGTCGATCGGCTGGCAGATCGCTTGGGAGCCTACGCAGCATTGCGAGCATCGGAAGACCAAGGGGACGACGCAGCGCAGCGGCTGAAGGGACGTTTTCGGGCGGTGGCGGTGTCCGCAGGCGAAGCGGCCAGTTTCATCCAGCCGGAAATCCTCAAGATCCCCAGCAGCACGCTCAAGCCATGGCTGAAGCACCCCAAACTGCGTCCCTATCGATTGATGCTACAGAGAATCCTGCGCACGAAGAAACATACTTTGTCGCAGAAGGAAGAGCAGTTGATGGCGATGCAGGGGCAGGTAGCGGCCACCGCGTCGCTCACCTTCCGCCAATTGCATGACGCCGATATGAAATTCGGTACGCTTCGCGATGAACGAGGCAAGGAGAGAGAATTGTCGCATGCGACCTTTATCTCCTTCCTCCACAGTCCCGATCGCGACGTACGCAAGAAGGCATTTCACAGCTACTACGATCAGATCGAACGGCTGCAAAACACACTCGCCTCCACACTCGCTGGCAGCATCCACGGCGATGTCTTTCGAGCTCGCGCCAGACGCTTCCCCAGCGCCTTGGAAGCATCGCTATTCCCCGATCAAGTACCGATCTCCGTCTATCGAAACCTGATCGCCACCGTGAGGGCTCAACTCCCTTCAGTGCATCGCTACTTCGAACTTCGAAGACGGCTGATGGGTCTCAAGCAAATCCATTTTTACGACACTTACGTCCCGGTGGTCGAAGCTGCCAAGAAGAAGACCACCTGGGATCAAGCCGTCTCCATGATCCTGAAAGCCTTGCAACCGCTAGGAGCCGACTACGGAGAACGACTGGCCAACGGGCTACGATCAGGATGGTGCGATCGCTATCCCAACGCAGGAAAGCAAAGCGGGGCGTTCAGCTATGGAGTCTACGACGCCAACCCTTACATCCTGATGAACTACAAGGAAGACGTCTTCGATGACATCTTCACCCTGGCTCACGAAGCCGGCCACTCGATGCACAGCCACTATTCCGCGAAAACGCAACCCTACATCTACTTCTCCTATCGAATCTTTGTTGCGGAAGTCGCCAGCACCGTCAACGAACAATTGCTTTCGCATCACCTGCAACAGCAGGCCACCAGTCGCCTGGAACGAGCCTACTTGATCAATCACGACCTCGATAGCATCCGCGCCACCATCGTACGGCAGACGATGTTTGCGGAGTTTGAAGAGCGAACGCATGCGGCGGCCGAGCAGGGGCAGCCTTTGACAGCCGATTCGATGCGAACCATCTACCGTACCCTTCTCGAGGATTATCTGGGTCCCAAGCTGGTGATCGACCCCCAATTGTCGCTGGAGTGCTTCCGAATCCCCCATTTCTACAATGCCTTCTACGTCTACAAGTACGCCACGGGGCTCTCAGCCGCCATCGCGCTTGCCGAGCGGATTTTGAATGGGGGCACCAAGGAACTGAATGACTATCTCGGCTTCCTGAAGGGTGGCTGCTCCAAGGATCCGCTCGACCTGCTGCGTGACGCTGGAGTGGAGATGGATAAGCCAGCTCCGATCGAAGCGGCCCTGAGAAAATTTGATGCGCTGCTGGATGAGTTTGAGTCCTTGATGGAGTAATCAATCGATCAGAATGCGACATGGCTCTCCGGGCGCGGCAATCGGCCCGGAAAATCCTGTCGCACGCGGCTGGTTAGGGGGTGATCCAAGGGGGCGAGGCGAAGTCTGAAAG
>JBJSWM010001143.1:0-2393 GCA_046085865.1 Pirellulaceae bacterium | reverse complement strand
GCAAGGGACTGGAGCAAGGGACTGGAGCAAGGGACTGGAGCAAGGGACTGGAGCAAGGGACTGGAGCAAGGGACTGGAGCAAGGGACTGGAGCAAGAAGGTATCGGCGAGCTTTGGATCGCAGGGCGGTAGCATCATCCTGTCGGCGATGCCGCAGCGGCTGGTTCGTCCCTTTCACGATCAGGCCGACGCGGACGGTCGCTGGAAGGCTTCGATCGCCGCCTCCAGAAGTCGGCGCTGAATGTCGACAAAGTCCCCTTCCAGAAAAGCACCCGCCGCAGCGCGGTGCCCACCGCCTCCAAAAAGCCCTGCAAGCTGGTTGCAATCGACATGACAGCGGCTTCGGAAGCTGATCTTGTAGCCTCCTTTTAGCTGTTCGATCATGATGAACGCGACCTTGGTGCCCGCGATCGCAAGCGTCTGATTGATCACGTCCTCGGTGTCGCTGGGCAGGGCGCCGGTCTCCGTGAAATCTTCCTTCTTCACATAGGTATGGACGATCTGCCCCTCCAGCGCCTCGGAGACCCTCGCCAGGATTCTGCCTCGCAGACGCACGCGGCCGATCGTGTCGCATTCGTAAAGATCGCGATAGATCTCTGAAGGGCTGGCGCCGGCATCGACCAATTGCCCGACCACTTGGTAGGTTCGGCTGTTGGTGGAACCAAAACGAAACCAGCCGGTATCGGTCGCGATGGCGGCGTAAAGCGGTTTGGCGATCGATCGCGTGACCGGAATCCCTAACCCTTGCGCGCACTGGAAGACCAGCGTCCCGGTCGCTTCGGCGCTGGTATCTTTGAATAGCATCGCCCCCAAGTCATCTTCACCGACATGATGATCGAGCACCAACTTGGTACCGGGAAAGCGTCGTACCACCTCGGCCATCGGTCCAAGCTGGGCCCAGGCGCTGGTGTCGAGCACCATCAGGCAGTCGCCGCGCACGTCGTCCAAATCGATATCCTGACCGATCACCTGGATCCGTTCGGCCGGATCCAGGAACGCCAGGCTGGGTGGGGTGGGATGGCCATTGAGAATCTGGACCTGCTTGCCCATCGCTTCGAGGATGCCGGCCATCCCCAGCTCGCTGCCCAGCGCATCGCAGTCGGGGCGGATGTGGCTGGTCAGAATAAATCGCTGGTGGCTTCTCAGTTGCTGGAACAGCGCTTCCCAGGAAACAGACATACGCACCAGTGCTTTCGGTCTTAAAGGGATTGGAGGCTGCGATGGCAGGCAAACAGAGGGCGCTGCCGGCTACATCCCATCACATCGATTGAATATACGGTATCTGACACCTGCCGGCGCCGATGAGGGTGCGAAAAACCTGCCTCCTTTGGACAGGGAGGCTCTGCCAGCGACCAGTTCAGCGCCGCCCGTGGAGTTGGCAAGTGCCTTCCGAGCAGTTCTTGCCGGCCAGCCGGTATCGATAGCGCGCGACGGTTCGGTATGCCCAGTCCCAAAGCGGCAATGTCCCCGGGAAATAAAGGAGCGGAAGGAGCGGGTAAAG
This sequence comes from Pirellulaceae bacterium, assembly GCA_046085865.1. GTDB lineage: Bacteria > Planctomycetota > Planctomycetia > Pirellulales > Pirellulaceae > JBEISR01. Next base: position 893 of record JBJSWM010001143.1, on the reverse strand, counting down.
GGTCGGCATCTTCCGGGCAAGGAGCCGCACCGCGTGGATGCCACCCCCTTTGGATCCATCCGGCAAGACCACCCACATCTGATCCATCATCTGGTCGAACGACAGGTCAGGGGCTGCCTGGGCGGCTTGCGGATCATGGAGCGAAATGGGGGTCAACTGGGAAAACCAGTCCAGACGCTTCAGCAAACCGATCTGGCTGCAGCAAAAGCGGCAGTGCCCGTCGTAGAGTACTTTCAAAAGCCCGCCGCTTGGGGATGCCATCGGTTCCCTTCTGATGCTACTTCCGCATCGAAACTGGCAGACAAACGCCACGGAAAGTCCTGGCTATGCCTAAGGATAAGCCACGATTGCATCATAGTCACGCCACGCTCTCCGGCCAGTCGGACAAAATTGCGACCGTCGGCCACAGCCTGCCTCAATAGAAAACGATCGGGCGCGGGTTCCGCTGCACCATCATGGGAATACGATGGATCAGTGATACCAAGCCTTGAAGCTTTTTATCTTGGGATCGCCTTCGGTGGTTGGGAAACCATGCCGCTGGTATCACGCGAAGACACCAGAACGCGAAGAAATGCTAGTCGCGGATCTATCTCGCGAACAGGACGTTCTGGCCCACGGGATCCGTTCCGAACTCGTGCTCAGCCCGCTGCGTCGGTCGGTGCTCGTCCTCGTAATCGCGCTCGAAAGGAACGTTTGGTTCTGGTGTGTTCGCGGTTGAGTCGACCGGGCTAGCAGGTGTTTCAAAGAGTCTCGGGGGCCATGGCCGTCAGCAAGTCGTTTGGCCCACGACCGGCTCACACACCCTACCCGCTCCTACTCCTACTCCTACTCCTACTCCTACTCCTACTCCTACTCCTACTCCTACTCCTGCTCGTGCTCGTGCTCGTGCTCGT
>JBJSWM010001142.1:0-14629 GCA_046085865.1 Pirellulaceae bacterium | reverse complement strand
CCTATTGGTTCATCTTGGGGCTGAAGCGTCTGGGGCTGGCTGAGAATGTCATCGACCTGAAGAGCGTCCAGGAGAAGCGGGCCAAAGGGAAAAAGGTGGCTTGAGTCGGTTTCCGAGTCGACGGACCGATCGATTTTCACTTCGACAACCAAGCGGCCTGAAAGTCGCTTGGTCTGTTTATCTATGGTGTCCTACTTCGGCGTATGGTTTGGGTTCAGCGAGCGGGAGTGAAAGATTTTTCACTGTCGAGCGGCACCGTTTGCGTGCTCCTTGGCAACGCTTTTTTCTCTGGTCGATCTGTCACTTCCGTGGGTCGGAGGTTGACGACGGAGCGAAAGAATTTCGATCCCGCTTCTTTGCCGCTCACGGAGGCACCGAGTCACGGAGAGTGAGTGAACCGATCGATTTCTGACGCAATGCTTTGCCTTGGTGACGCCGTGAGATCCACTCCGTGAGAAGAGCGGTCCAGGTGCGCGGCGGATGAAGGATCTTTTTCTCTGGTCGATCTGTCACTTCCGTGGGTCGGAGGTTGACGACGGAGCGAAAGAATTTCGATCTCGCTTCTTTGCCGCTCACGGAATCACCGAGTCACGGAGAGTGAGTGGACCGATCGATTTCTGAGGCAATGCTATGTCTTGGTGGCATCTGCTGTCGGGCGCGAACCGATGATCCATCCTGTTCTTTGCCACACCGCCGGGACGAACCGTCGGAGGACTCTCGCTCGCAGAAGACCGATCGCAACTGGCGTTTTTCGCTCTTGCAGGGAAGTGCATCGGTCCGTCCTTGTTGGATTCTTGATGGCCGTTTGGTCGACTGGCCTGACCAGGGGCGATTCCGTGCGCCACTTGACCTGGAAAACTGGGCAATATATTCTAACGAACTTTAGAATGTTGTCTTGGATCGACCGTGAGTTCGGTCGAACTCGGCTCATTCGTACCGGAGTCCTTGTGGCCTTGGAGCCACCGGTTGATGGATCGTGTTTGGTGCTAACTGGGGAAGCGAGATGCGGCAAGTCCATTGCATGGTGTTGAGTCTGGCGATGGGGCTGTTTTTGGCGTCCGATGTCGATGCCGAGATCGTGGTGAGCGAGTATTTTTCGGGTCGTATTCAGGCGTTTGATTCGACGACCAAGGCGGAGCGAACGTTGGCCACGGTGGTGGGCAATCCCGGGCTTTCGGGGTTGGCGTACCATGCGCCAACCAATGTGCTTTATGCCAGCGCGCTCAATCACGGAGGCGTTTATCGCTTCGATGCGGCGACGGGAGCGACCTTGGGTTTCAGCATGCTGGGGATTGGTCCGGGTGGATTGGCGGTGGCGCCCAATGGCCAGGTCTACGTCACCGACTTCGGTTCCAATTTGGTTCGCATTTACGATGCGAACCTCACCAACCAGCTAGGGCAGATTACTGCACCGGATGGACCAACATCCGGAGTTGGGTTTTTGGCCAATGGCGATGTGTTGATCGCGACGGCTGGCAAGGGAGTTTACCGATACAACGGTACGGATGTGACATTGTTTTCCTCGAATCCGCTCGCATCCAGTCAAGTGGCCAGCGACGCGTTAGGGAACACCTACGTCGGACATGGATTGGGTTTCTCTGACAGCGCTTTCCGCTTCGATGCGTCTGGGAACCTGCTGGGGGCCATCAACATCACTGCTGGTATGGTCAATAGCACTGGCAATGGGAGTTCAACCGGAACCAGTCCGTCTGGAGTCGCTTTCGACATTCAGGGAAATCTTTTCGTCGCTGTCTTGGGGCAATCGAATCCTGGCGATGTGGGTGGAGAGCGTGGCGGATTGTTCAAGTACACCGCCGACGGTCAACTTCTGGAGGTGTTTGCGTCCGGTTCGAATGCCTACAGTAGTGTGGTCTCGATTCCTGCGATTCCTGAGCCCCGTTCTTTAGGATTGACTGCGAGGGTTTCGCTTTCAGCGGAAGCATGGCGCAAGCGATCGTCGGTTTTCGGGAAGCGACTGGAGGGGTGAGGCAGATCCGGGCAGCATGCCGCGAGCACCAGAGGGCGGCAGAGGAATGAAAAGGAAAATCGAAGGCCGTCGCGTTGGGAAGCTTCGCGGTGGTTTGACCTTGGTTGAGGTGCTGGTGGTTGTCAGCATCATCGGGGTTCTGATCGGCCTTCTGCTGCCGGCCGTCCAGGCGGCCCGTGAAGCCGCACGTAGGATGTCCTGCGGAAACAACCTCAGGCAAATCGGAATTGCTCTACACAATCACCATGCCGCGCTGAATCAATTTCCTGCGGGAAGTGTCGCTCGGGAGTTTCCGCTGTCCCCGATGACTCCCTGGACCTTCTACCGTTGGTCGGCCTTGGCGATGCTGACACCCTATCTGGAGCAATCGAACGTCCATCGACTGCTGCAGTTGGATAAGCCGCTTTACACTGCCAGTTTTGGAATCTCGCCGGAGAGTTTGGAGGGGGTTCGGGTGGTGGTTCCCACCTTCCTTTGTCCCAGCGACAACTACCGCAGTCTGCATCCGAGGTTTGCTCCCACCAACTACGCCATGTGCACCGGAAGTGGTCGTGGTGGAGGGACACCGATCGAGACGGACGGAGTGTTTTTCGTGAACTCGCAGATAGGATTGCGAGACATCCTCGACGGTTCTTCGAGCACGCTGGCGGTATCGGAAAGTATGCTGGGGGTTTCGGGGATGCAAAGCCGCGATCCGCGATTCGCGTACCGATTCACCTTCACCGCACCATTGACCGATTCGGCCTGTGCGACGGCTGGAATGTGGAACTACACCGATCCAAGGGGTTTTTCCTGGGCCAACGGCGAGTACCGCAATGGGCTTTACAACCACAAGTGGTTGCCGAATTCCGACCAAGCCGACTGCATGAGCCCATTTCTAGGTGGTGGATTTCCTACCATCTATACCCCCTTTGGTTGGAAGACCGCTCGCAGCAAGCATTCAGGAGGCGTCCAGGCGTTGCGCGCCGATGGTTCCGTCACATTTCTTAACGACGCCATCGATCCACCGATCTGGCTGGCCATTGCGACTCGCCAGGATGGTGAGTCGATTGGGGAGTAGGAGTGAGCTTCAGGGTACGGAGCCCGTTCTGGATTTCCTTTCCCATCATGATAGGATGCATTTCGGCGCCAAGCTTCAGGATGTTTTCGGGAATCGATGGAGCTACCGCTGCAACTCGAGCGAAGGAGCCGGAATGATGGGGATGAAGAGGGACCTTTCCAGCAGCGAGGGGGAGCTGACCAAGCATGGTGGCTATCTGGAGTATTCGAAGGCCTCCAACCCAATCGCCTCCGGTGCGACGCCTCAGGTCCCTTTGCTGCAGTTTCCTGCTGCCTTGCACTCGGGCGGAGGATCGCGCGTGATTCCGCTGGACACCAGCAGCCAATTGGCATGTGCGGGACCTGCTTCCAGTCCAGGGCTATTGGCTAGTTTTGTACGCATCGACGCGGGGGACAGTTTGTCGACCTTTGCCAATGCGACGTCGCAGCTGTTCTATGTGATTTCTGGAAGTGGTGTGACCCAATTCGGACCCCATGAGATTCCGTACGGAACGGGGGATCTATTCACCCTTCCTTCTGGCCCGGAGGCGACGCACCGGGCAGCAAGCGATACGGTTTTCTACTGGGTGCATGACGAGCCGATGTTGCGGTACCTGGGGGTTTTGCCTTCGGCGCCGCGCTTTGCACCGACGCTCTATCCATTCAGTCAGTCGCGGCGAGCCCTCGAGGAGGCGGCAGCCGATCCACTTGCGGCCAAACGCAGCCGGATCAGTGTGCTCTTGACCCATGACGCCTTCCCTCAGACGCTCACCATCACCCATGTCCTGTGGGCGATGCTGGGGATCCTTCCCGTGGCGGCCAATCAGTTACCGCATTCCCACAAATCGGTGGCGCTCGATTTCATCATCGACTGCAAGCCAGGCTGTTTTACGCTGGTCAGCGAGCGGGTTGATGGTCATGGGAATCTGATCGATCCGGTAAAGGTCCCTTGGGAAGCGGGAGGCGCCTTCATCACGCCACCTGGTTTCTGGCATAGCCATCACAACGAATCGGGGGAGGTGGCTTACTTGATGCCGATCCAGGATGCCGGACTCCACACCCATCTTCGGACGCTGGATATCCAGTTCCACCGCAGCAACGTCGTCTAATAGATCGACAAGAAGCTGACCGAGAATTCAATGTCTGATCGATGGCATTCCATTATGATGGAGGCTGTCCATCCCATGGATGGTTGGCTTTCCGGATTGGCGGAGGTTTCGATCGATGCGCGCTCCTCGAACCGTTCTGTTGGTGATCGCTCTTCTGGGCTTGATGGCGAGTGTGTCATCGATCTCTGCGCCGCGTCTTGCAGCGCAGGATAGCTTGGCAACCAACGAGTCGGCGGCTCTTTTTGCCCGAGGCAATCTGGTCGCCTGGTGCATCGTTCCCTTCGATGCCTCCAAGCGAACCCCTGAGCAGCGGGCTCAGATGCTGAAGGAACTTGGGATCCGGCGGCTGGCGTACGATTATCGGGCCGAGCATATTCCGCAGTTCGAAGAAGAGATCCAGCAGCTTGCTAGGCATGGGATCGAGCTGACGGCATGGTGGTTTCCGGGGGAGCTGAATGAAGAGGCGAAGGGCATTTTGGCGCTGCTGGAAAAGCACCATCTGAAGACGCAGCTTTGGGTGACCGGCGGAGGGGGCCCGGTGGCCAGTGCACAGGAGCAAGCGCAGCGGGTGGCGGGGGAGGTGGCGAGGCTGAGGCCGATCGCCGAGGCGGCTAAGCGGATTGGTTGCCAGGTGGGGCTTTACAACCATGGCGGCTGGTTTGGGGAGCCGGAGAATCAGATCGCGATCATCCAGGCGTTGGGGATGTCCAACGTCGGGATTGTCTACAACCAGCATCATGGGCACGATCAGATCGATCGTTTCGAATCGCTGCTCCAGAAGATGCTGCCGCATTTGATCGCGGTGAATCTCAACGGGATGATTCCCCAGGGGGATCGCAAGGGGCAGAAGATTGTTCCCCTGGGAGGTGGTTCGGAGGACCGCCGGTTGCTCTCGATTCTGGCGGCCAGCGGCTATCGCGGACCGATCGGAATTCTCAACCACACCGATTTGGATGCGCGGGCGCGTTTGGCAGACAACCTCAAAGGGCTCGACTGGCTACTGGACGCATCTCCCGACCGCCCCGGCTCAATCGCCTTCACAACCTGGAAAGCACCTGCCGAGCCGGCGCTGGGTGGCGGGATCTTGTTCGACAGCCTCCCTGCCCTGCGACTGCCACCGATCACCGTGCAGTGTCAGGCGCGGCTGGATCAGCGCGAGGGGTACAACATTCTGGTGGCGTCCGATACCAAGAGCAGCGGGGAGCATTGGGAGCTTTACACCGAGGCGGGCAGTGGACGATTGGCGGTCTATGTTCCTGGCAGTGAGCCATCGATTCTCACCAGTTCGGTCGATGTCTGTGATGGCAAGTCGCATTGGCTGACGATGGGTTACGAAGCGAATCGGATGCGGCTGTGGGTGGATGGTCGATTGGTGCTGGATTCGGCAATTGCCATAAAGCCGGGTCGGCAGGGGGAGCCAGGGCAATTGGCCGTTGGGCGGCTGGTGGAGGGATCGCTGCAGTGCATCGGCCAGATCGACCGTGTGGCGATCGACGCGGGACTGCTGCCCGTGAGCGCGATTGAGCGAGCGGAGTGGATCGACTCGGGGAGTCCGCTGGCCGCATGGGATTTTGTCGACGGCAAGGCGATACCGCGCCAGGCTGAGCCATCGATCGAAAGGACGCAAGGGAGACTGGAGCCCAAGTGGAAGTTGGAGCAGATGCCACAGGTTGCCAAGCGAGCGATCGAAGCGGGGTCGGCTGAGCGGGGGGCGGTGGTTTTTGCATCAGCCAAGCTGGCCTGTCTTTCGTGTCATCGGATTGGCGAGCATGGCGGAAACGTGGGACCGCAGCTGAACCGTTTGGGTATCGAGCGATCCCCTGACCTGATCGCTCAATCGCTCTTCTTCCCCAACCACCAGGTGGACGCAAAGTACCGAGTCGTCCAGTTGCTGACCGACGAGGGGGAGACGGTACGGGGTTTTCTGGAGTCGGAGAGCGAGCGGGAGGTGGTGCTGAGGGATCCCAACCGGGGCGAGACATCGACTTGGTCGCGGGGCCAGATCGAACGGCTGCAGGAGGCGCCCAGTCTGATGCCGGAGGGGCTGATGGAAAGTCTGCCGGAAAAGTCGCAATGGGATCTGATCGCCTACCTGGCCGATCTGGGGAAGCATGAGAAGCTTCGGGCGGAGATCGGGCAAGCGGTGCTTTCCCATGCACAGCCTCACGATCCAACGCCATTTCCTTACGATCGGGATCCGATCGATCCGGAGGCGTGGCCATCCTGGCAGGCGTTCGTCAATCGGGATCGCGTCTACGACTACTACACCAAGCAGGCCAATTACTTTCGAGAGCAGGATCGCAGGGCGCGATTGCTGGAGCCTTACCCTGGAATGGACCGGGGGAAGTATGGGCACTGGGGAAATCAGAAGGAAGAGACCTGGGCCAATGGCGATTGGAACCAGACGGAACTCGGATCGATGCTCTCCGGGGTCTTTCATGGAATCGACGGCAAGGCGATCGGGCGAGCGATCTGCCTGAGGCTGGGGGATCAGCAGCAGCTATCGGTTTGTTTTCATCCCGATCAGTGGCGATACGAAGCGCAATGGCGTGAAGGTTTCGTCGGCTTCTCGACCGTGCGGCACGGATTCATGGATGGACTGCTTCCCAAGGGCAAGTTGGAGCCGGTGGTGGCCAGCGAGCGGCCCGAGGGGGCGTATGAGTATCTGGGGTTTTATCGCATCGGAGAGCGAGTCGTTTTTGCCTACCGTGTGGGGGAGGTTGAATACCTCGAGGCACCGTGGGCCCAGGGGGATCGCTTCGTCAATGAAGTAGCGCCCCGAGCGACTCATTCGATGCGCGATCAGTTGGCGAAGGCGCCAGCGCAGTGGCCCCAGCGGATCGTCACCGAAGTGAAGCCTGGACATGGGGCTCCTTATGCGACCGATACGATCGGGTTGCCTTGGGAGAATCCCTGGAAGGCGCTGATGTTCTGTGGTGACCTCGCTTGTCTGCCTGATGGTTCGGTGATCGTCTGCACGATGCAGGGAGACGTTTGGAAGGGGACCGGCTTTACGCTGGCTCAGGAGGATCCCCAAGGTAGTGTGCCGCTGGAAGCAACCTGGCGCCGCATCGCCTCGGGGCTCCACCAGCCGCTTGGGATCTGGTGGGATGACGAGGGTCTGTTTGTGCTGGGTCGCGATCAACTGACGCGTCTGGTCGACCTCAATGGAGATGAGGAGATCGACTTCTATCAGCGGTTCAGTGGAGCGTATGAGACGAGTCCTGCGGGACACGACTTCATCTGTGGACTTCAGCGTGACGATCAGGGGAGGTTTTATACCGCCAGTGGCAATCAGGGGTTGGTGCGGATCAGTCGCGATGGCCGGAGCGCCGAGGTGCTTGCGGAAGGGTTTCGCAATCCCGATGGTTTGGGACTGCATCCCGATGGGACAGTGACCGTGCCATGTTCCGAGGGAGAATGGACTCCCACCAGCATGCTGTGCGCGGTCGATGCCAATGCCCTCAGCTCCACACAGCCTCCTTTCTACGGGTATCGGGGAGCGAGATTCGTCGGCAGGCCGATCGAGCGACCGCGATTGCCGCTGGTCTATCTCCCGCGCGGCCTGGACAATTCCTCCGGGGGTCAGGTGGCGATCGACAGCGATCGCTGGGGTCCGGTCCAGGGGCAGATGGTCCATCTTTCTTTCGGTACGGGGAGTCATTTCCTGCTGCTTCGCGATCAGGTGGAGGGGCAGTGGCAAGGGGCGGTGGTGCCGCTGGCAGGTGAGTTTCTCTCTGGATCGCATCGGGGAAGGTTTTCACCCTCGGATGGCCAGCTTTACGTTGGCGGGATGGGTGGTTGGGGCAGCTACACGCCACAGCATGGCTGCCTGCACCGAGTCCGGTATACGGGCGACAGCGTGATACTGCCGATTGCATGGAAAGCGCACGAGAATGGCGTCTGGGTGCGATTCAGCGAACCGATATCGGGGGAGGAGACGGAGTCGCCCGAGCGGCATTTTGCGCAGGCTTGGAACTATCGATATTCATCGGCCTATGGTTCGGCTGAATACTCCACGCGGCATTATGGAGTGCGGGGTCACGACCGGTTGGAGATTCGTTCGTCGCATCGATCGAGCGACGGAAGGGAGTTGTTCCTGGAGATCCCCGATCTGCCGCTTTGCAATCAATTGCATCTCCAACTGCAGGTGGCTGAGGAACGCTGGGTGGATCTTTTCGCGACGGTGCACCAGATGGCGGCACCCAAAGAAGGGCTGCCTGGAGTCGCGACGGGACCGCGTCAGTTGCCCTCGCATCCGATCGATCAGGATCTGGCGATGGTGGTGCGCCGGGTTCCCAACCCCTGGGGCAAGAAGATCGAAGGGGCCCGGGAGTTGCGAGTAGAAACGGGAAAGAACCTCAGCTACGTGCAGACTCGTTTGGAGGCGACGGTTGGTGAGCGGTTGGCGGTGCGGTTGGTCAATCCCGAAGTGGTGCCGCACAACTGGGTCCTTTTGGCGCCAGGTGCCCAGCAGGAGGTGGGGGAGGAGGCCAATCGGCTGATCGGTGATCCGGAGGCGGTCGTCAAGCAGTACGTGCCGCAGTCTTCCAAGGTGATCTGCCACACCGATGTGGTGGAGCCGAAGCAGGAGATGGTGATCTACTTCCAGGCCCCTTCGACCCCAGGCCGGTATCCTTACCTGTGCACGTTCCCGGGCCACTGGATGGTGATGCAGGGGGAGTTGATCGTCCGGGAAGCGAAGTGATGCAGATCGTCAGGGAACCTTCCGATAGATCACGGCGTTGTGGGTGGCTCGTCCGACAGCGATGATCTCCTGTCGGCCGTCGCCATCGAGGTCTGCCACAGTCAAGTCTTCTACGGCGACTTGTCCGGGAGCCACCAGGGAACGCGCCCAGCTACCGTCGGGTTGGCGGTCGTAAAGCCGCACACCGCAGCGATGGGATTCCACGTTATCGCGAACGCCGATGATCAGTTCTTCTTCGGCGTCTTGGTCGAGGTTAGCGCAGGCGACAGCGTGGCCCCACTGAAGCTGGTTGTCGAGGATCTTTCGAGGCCAAGGGATTTCTGCCAGAGGTTGGTCGCCCGATGGCTGTTCGTAGACGACGACTTGATTGCCATGCCACGGTTCAATCGTCGCAAGGAATCGCTGCGACTTGGAAAGCAATCCCATCCGAATCTCGCTGGCTCCTTTCGCAGGTGCCGCGCCGGAGTGACCCTCACCCAAGCGAATCAGCTGACGTGGTTGGCTTGGATTGGGCTGGGTCCACAGGTGGACCCCTTCGAAGCTGGCGAGAAGGAGATCGTGGCGTCGATCGCCATCGAAATCGATCGGCTGAAAATTGTGCATCACCGGAAGAGTCGATTCGATGATTTCCGATTTCCATGGGGAGTTGGCTGGGGTGGCAGGCGGGTTCCAGCGGGTGACGGCGACGGGCTGGTCGTCCCAGCCGGGAGGTTGGGAGGCGCGTCCCTTCAGCGGCACCACGATCAATTCCATCTGCTGGTCGGCATCGATGTCGGCCCATTGGATCCGGTGGAGCGTCGGGAGGTCGTCGGCGATCGCATGCCGAGTCCAGCGCTGGGTCGGGTCCGAGGGGGCTTCCAGCCAGGCCAGGGAGCCCCCGGAGGTGGTGTTGTTGGGTTGCCAGTCCCCACCGATGGCCAGATCGAGGTCGCCGTCGGCATCGATGTCCAGCGGGGCAAAGCAGACATTGTCTGCCTGTCCATCGGGAGTCTGATCGATGGTGTGCGCCGTCCAGGAGGGGTTTTCCAACCAGACGATTCGCTTGCTGTCGACGATCGCGATATCGAGTTTGCGATCGGCATTCAGGTCGATGGCGCGAACGGCGTACCCTACCGTCAGTTCGATCGGCAGCACCTTGTCCTCCCAGCGTTGGGCCAGACAGTGTGGCGATAAAGTGCAACTGAGCACCGGTGCCATGCAGAGCAATGCAGTGGGGAAAGCGCGCATGGTGGTTCCTGAGCTTGGGACCGGTTGGAGGGGTAGCGTTTCAGGCGGGTCGTTCGAGCACGATGTTCTTGCTCTGCAGAAAGAATTGCCTCGGGTTCTCGTAGACGACTTTTCGGATCAGTGATTCGGGGTGCCCCCTGCGTCGCATCTCAAAAATCAGGTCGGGGATAGCGGTCGGTTTGCTAGGGCCCCAGTCGCCGGCCGAGTTGGCCAGGAGTCGTTCGGGGCCATACATTTCGATCATGTCGCAAGCGCGTTGGGGGGTGCACTTGGTGACGGGGTAGAGCGTCATTCCGGCCCAGAATCCCGCCTCCAGAACCGATCGGATCGTATGTTCTTCGACGTGATCGACCAGCACGCGATGGGGCTGGATCCTGGAATCGCCCAGCAGCATATCGAGGATCATCCGGGTGCCCTGGTACTTGTCGACCAAGTGGGGCGTGTGGATCAGGATCTGCTGTTGGTGGCGAACCGCCAGTTCGAGATGCTCCAGAAAGATGGTCGCTTCGTTTCGAGTGTTCTTGTTGAGTCCGATTTCACCGATGCCGAGGACATTGGGTCGATCGAGGAATTCAGGGATCATCGCGATCACTTCGCGCGACAGCGATACGTTTTCCGCTTCCTTGGCATTGATGCAAAGCCAGGTGTAGTGGTGGATCCCAAATTGCGCCGCCCGCTTGGGTTCGAAGTCGGTTAGTTGGCGAAAGTAGTCCCGAAAGCTATCGACGCTGCCGCGATCGAACCCAGCCCAGAACGCTGGTTCGCTCATCGCCACACAGCCCATGCGCGCCAGCGTTTCGTAGTCGTCGGTGGTCCGGGAGACCATGTGAATGTGGGGATCGATGTAATCCATCGTCGGTGTCTTTCGCTGAGGAAAAGCTAATCCGAATCATCGTCGTTGGATGGTTCGTTTGCAGATCGCTTTCGCTTCAAAGGCCCATGTGGCTGCGCCACTGGGGGTCGTAGGGGCGGCTGAGGAGCAATTGAAGGCGTTCGGCGCGATCGTGGCCAGGGGACTGTAGGATCATGATCGCTTCTTCCAGCAGCTTCCGCTCAGCCGATACATCCTCGGTGGCATGCCCGCGATCGATGCGATCGAGGGTCGCCGCCAGTTCGAGAATCTTGCTGCGGGCAAGAAGGTACTCGGCATCGACGATCTGCTTCGCAGAACGTTTTCGGCCTGAAGAGGTAGGTGCAGACATGGAAGCTACCTGGAGGGAAGGATTGGCAAGGTGCGTCGAAGCAACTATCGACAGTGGCTTGCCGTCATCGAATCGAAAACGACCTACACATTTATTTTAGCCGCTGGCCAAGCCAAAGGAACGGTGACTCTCGCCTCACTGGGCAGATCAGCTGTCGGCTTGGACAGAGACGCTGGTTGGACAGAGACGCTGACAGGGTGGAACGGGAAGCGAGGGGGATCCCGAGATGCCCCACAGAGAGGGTGGGGCGGAGAAAGAAAGTGGCCAGAGACGGAATCGAACCGCCGACACGAGGATTTTCAATCCTCTGCTCTACCAACTGAGCTATCTGGCCCCGGGATCCACGATGCTAGTGGCAGTGCGGTGGAGTTGTCAATTCTTGTTCCGAGGATTTTCTTTTCCACGCGGTCGACCTTGGGGCAAATCGTAGGTGGAACGATCCGATGGGTGAGGTGATCGGAGCTGTCGCACTCCAAGTGGATCGAGCTGATTGGTTGGGGCTTTCGACCTAAAAGAGCGGGGGCAATTCGTGCAAACCGGGCGCGGAACGAGTACACTTGAGGTGCATCAGAAGTTGGGCTTAGTGGCTCCCTGTAGTGATCCCGTGCAAAGGGTCCCGTCGCGAAGGGACTTGGCGTGTGGTTGATCGTCTGGGAACCGTCTGAATTCTGGTGCATGTCGCTTCCCCTGGATGGGGCTTTTCCTGAGCGTATCGACTCATAGAAGCCATCGTGCCGATCGTTGGAGAGATCTTTCATCGATTCGATCGGAAGCGACCGAATGGATGGGGGCATCTCTGCGATGGGCGGGACCCGCACGGGTCGAAGCGATCGGATGGACCGGTTCGCCAGAGACAATTGGCGGGTGAACTGGCTAGTTGGTCGGTGCCAGTCGGGAAGCCGATGACAAAAGGATGGATGGTAGGGCGCAGCACCTTGGAAAGGCCAGGTGGGCGCTGCGTGCGGCTGGGGGGAAATGCGGGGGATCAGGTGATGTCAGGATTCGGCGGTTGGTGGCTGCGAATCGAAATCGACAGAGGGGTGCGGATTTTCCTGGTCGCCGCGATGATTCTGGCGATTGGGTCGACCGCTGCGCGCAGTGAAGATTACTACCCGGACCATCCCGTGGTACGAGAAATGGTCGACAAGGCGGTCGACTATCTGGAGAAGTCGGGGGCTGGCAATGTAGGCCAGTACGAAGGCGGCACCATGCTGATGGCGCTGGCTCATTACAAGGTCCGCAGCGATTCGAATCACGCGCTGGTCAAGCGGGGGATCGCTCTGGCTAAGGATGTCACCAACCGGACTGGAAGGCCCGATGCGGGAGGTGGATATGAGAAAATCATCTACGAGGCGGCTGTGGCGGCGATGCTGTTGGCGTCGGTGGATGTCGATATGTATCGCAAGGAGTGCGAGACGCTTCGCGATTTCTTTGGCAAGGTTCAGCGGCCCTATGGAGCTTTCGGTTACTTGGCAGGCGCCCATGCCCGCACGGGTGACACCTCCCAGGTGCAGTATGTCATCCTCGCCCTATGGACCCTCGATCAGATGGGGGTTCCGGTCCAGGTGGATATGGTGGAGCGATGTTTGAAGTGGTTGCAGGCTGAGCAGTTGGCGTCGGGCAGCTGGAACTATCAGGGTCGTATCGGCAGCGATCAACCCAACTCCAACGAAGGGGCAGGTGGCGGATTCATCGATCACCGGATGGGGGCAGCAGGTCTCTCGGCGGTATTGGTGGCAGGGGATTTTCTGGAGTTCTATCGCAACCGCAAGGCGGACGCCGAAGAGGATTACATTCCCAAGGCATTCAAGCGTGTGGTGGAGGAGGATTTGAAGAACCCTCGCAAGAAGGTGACGATGCAGCGCGACCAAGTGGAGGGAACGATCAACAATGCGGTGGGGATGTTCGCCAAGAATCCTTACACCCGCGCGGCTGGCGCAGGATGGCACTACTACTTCCGCTACAGCGAAGAGCGGTGCGAAGCGTTCCTCGAGATTCGTCAGGGCAAGCAGATCAAAAGCCCGGCATGGTACAACCGCGGTGTCGAAGAGTTTCGCAAGGTGCAGGATCCTGCGACTGGAGCCTTCGGGGCTCTGGCAGAGGATCGCGACAATACGCCTCCCGAAGTCAGCACTTCCTTCGCGGTGCTCTACCTGATCCGCAGCACGCAGAAAGCGATCGGAAAGATCAATGAAGGGTTGCTGATGGGTGGCTTTGAACTCCCCAAGGATCTTGCCAACGCGGGATCGGTGGATGGGAAGGTGGTCGATAAGACGAAGACCTCTTCGCTGGACGACATGCTCAAAATGATGGAGGCGGAAGGTACCGCCAAGATGGATGACGCACTGGTCTCCGACCGCATGAAGCTGGACCCGGATCCCAAACGTCGCAAGGAACAGCTGAACCGGCTCAGCCGACTCCTCAGCGGCAAAGATCCGCTGGCTCGCCGGGGTGCGGCCAAACTCCTGGGGCGAGGCGACGATCTCGATTTTGTTCCGGCACTGATCTATGCGTTGACCGATCCCGATCCCTACGTGCCCAAGTACGCAGAAAACTCGCTCCGGATTCTATCTCGCAGAATGACCACACGGGTCTTTCCGATCGATCAGCCTCCCAATGAAGCCGACCGCAAGAAAGCGGTTGCGTTATGGCAGGAATGGTATCAGGGAGTGCGGCCCGATTATGTGTTTGTGGAGCAGTGATCGATGAGCGTGATCGAACCGAGCAGCAGTTCTCCGTCGGATGTGCGCGAATACGACCTGCTTCGCACCAGCAAGGTCGATCTGGTCTCTAGCATGCTGCTTAGCCTGGTGCTGATGATCGGCCTGGCGGTGGCGATGATGGGGGCGATCTACTTTTTGCACAACTACAAATGGGGTCCGGAGAAGATTGTTTTGGAGCCCGAGCGGGTGGCGGGGCGCGGGGACCATGCGGCGGGGTTTGCCAGGGATCTGGAGCCGCCTGGGGCCGAGGAGGTGGAGGAGATCAGTGAGCCGTCGCTGGAGCAGACGCTGGAGGCGGTGACCGAGACGCTCAGCACCATGCTTGCCTCCCTCGACTCGCTGGACACCTCCGCACTGGCGGCTTCGCCGGGTACCGGCCAGGGGGATTCGCGACCTCCAGGGCCGCTTGGGGAAGGGGACGACATCGAGCATGTGCAAAAATCAAGTTTTGCGTTGATAGTTTTGCCGTGCTACATTGGCAATGCAAACCAAATATGTTTGTCCCCTAGGCGTGCAACTGCAGCCCACAGGAAGCCCAGGTTAATCCCAATTCAGGTTATTGTCGTTCTATAATGCCGCAGGTACGGCTATGTACAGAGGCACACGCACACGGGCCATCCCCCACCAACCACAAC
>JBJSWM010001141.1:0-3679 GCA_046085865.1 Pirellulaceae bacterium | reverse complement strand
CGTCGACTTGCAAGTTCGATCCCCAGGCTCCAGGCTTGGCGATCGCTCCAGTGAACTTACTGAAAAGTGTACCTGCGGACCGTCTTCGGCAAGGCAGTTTTTTCGAAAATGGCCGAAGTCGGCTTCTGGAACCGGCAGACGCCAACGCTTCACGGCCAGCAAGCACATAGGATCCAACCCTGGATCGGACTGGAAGTATCGATCGAATTGTGGGGGCCAGAGAGGGCTGGTGGGGACCAAAGCGATTGATCACGTCTCGACAGTCGACTTTGCAACAAAGGCCTGTCGCCGTAAACTGTAGCGGCACGTTTGAATCGAACAAATCGATTGAACGTTTCTCAACGAATGTACGTAATACCAACGGGAATGTCGGAAGGTCGCAGTGCACCGTCCGGCGATTGGGCAATGGGGCCAACAGAGAGGATTTATCGATGCGACGGATGATGACGCTGGCGATTGTTTCGATGTTTGCCGTGGCTGGTTGCACGCCGCCCGAGTCGGTCAAGCCGCCTGCAGCCCCCGCGAAAGGTTCCAGCGGCACGACCAGCGCTGCGGTGGAGTCACCGAAGGCTGGCAACTCGGTGGAAGTCAAAACCGTCTCCCTGTCGGTTCCTACCATGTCTTGCCCACACAGCTGCTGGCCCGAAGTGAAGAAGACGCTGGAAGCTCAGGCAGGCGTTGCGGCGGTGGAACTGGCACCACAGGCCAACGAGGACGAAATCAACGATCGCACCGTTTTGATTAAGACGAGTGCCGGGTTCGAGCTGGAAAAGGCGATCGCTGCCTTGGATAAGGTTGGTTTTGAAGGCGCAGCCGCCAAGTGATCCGTTCATGGCTCGGTAGCCATGCGGCATGGAGTGCCTCCTCCATGCCAACGGTCAGCGAACTGATTTCGTAGGGCGGTTAGTGGTTATGGAGTACCGACACATGCGATGGCTGGTTGCTGTTTTAGGAATGGGTTGCTTTCTGACCGCCGGTTGCCAACCGTCGTCCAGTCCCAGTACGACTGCATCGAAGTCCACACCGGCCGCTGGGCACGACGACCACGATCACGACGATCACGACGATCATGCTCATCATGACCATGGTGATCATGGCGAGCATGGAGGCCATCTGCTGCATTTGGATCCCTCGGGATCGCATGCCGAATGGACGCACGATGACGAGGCGGGATCGGTGACGGTGTATCTGGAGGAATTGGTCGCCAGTGGCAAGAAGGTGGAATCGGTCGAAATCGAATGGAAGGTTGGCGACGCCGCTCAAAACAACTCCAAGCTGGAGGTAGCGGCCAAGGACGATCATGGCATCGAAGGTTCGATCTTCACCATCAAGAACCCAGAACTGGTGACCGCACTTGGTGTGGGTGATGGGGTGGTGGCCAATCTGTTGGTGACCGTCGACGGCAAAAAGGAGATGGCGAAGCTGGAGCACGACCACGGTCATGACCACGATCATTGACCGATCGTTAAGGAACTCGGCAAGTCAAATGAATTCCAGGCCAACCGCAAGGTTGGCCTTTTTGTTTTGGGGGGCTTCGGTTCTACTGGTTCCGCATGGCTGGTTTCCGTCGTTTGGCGGGGATCTAAAAATCGGTTTCCCGAAATCTGGGTCTGGATTTTCGGTTGGGATCGCCAGGGATCGGCAGCAGGCCACTCCACCTTTCGAGAGCACTGATGCGTCGGGACGACCTTCGAAACATTGTCATTATCGCTCACGTCGATCACGGCAAAACGACGCTGGTCGATTGCTTGCTGAAGCAAAGCGGGCAGTTCCGGGATTCGCAATTGCAGGGCGAGCGGATCCTGGACAGCAATGATTTAGAGCGGGAGCGTGGCATCACGATTCTCGCAAAGAACATCGCCATCCCCTACCAAGGGATCAAAATCAACCTGATCGATACGCCGGGCCACGCTGACTTTGGCGGGGAGGTGGAGCGGGTGGTGCGGATGGCGGATGGCGCTTTGGTGCTGATGGATGCAGCCGAAGGGCCGATGCCCCAGACACGCTTTGTGCTTTCCAAGGCTTTGGAAGTCGGTGTCAAGCCGATTGTTGTCATCAACAAAATCGACCGTCCGGATGCAAGGGCATCGGAAGTTGTCGACGAAGCGCTGATGCTGCTGGTCGATCTGGGGGGCGAAAGGTATCTCGATCACTTCGACTACATCTTTGCCTCGGCGCGCGAAGGGTACGCTACCACCGACCCAAAGGTGCGAGGCGATTCGATGAAGCCACTTTTGGACATGATTGTCGAACGGATTCCAGGTCCTGACGTCCAGCCTGATGCCCCGCTTCAGATGCTGGTGACGAATCTCGATTGGTCTGAATTCGTCGGCCGTATTGCGATCGGTCGCATCCAGTCGGGGAAAATCTCCAAGAACCAGCAGGTCGATCTGTCGAAAACGGGAGACCGCATCGAACCGGCTCAGGTGGCCGGGCTTTCGGTCTTCGATAAGTTGGGGCGTGTCGATGTCGACCAGGCGACCGCTGGCGACGTGGTCGCTGTGGTAGGGCTAAGCAACGTCGAGATTGGCGACACGATCTGCAATCGTGGTCAGTTGATGCCTTTGCCGCGATTGACGGTCGACGAACCAACCCTGGAGATGATCTTCACCATCAACAGCTCGCCCCTGGCTGGTCGCGAAGGGAAGTACGTCACGACGCGACAACTCAAATCACGGCTGGAACGAGAACTCGAACGCAATGTGGCTCTTCGCGTTCGGCAGATTGAAAACAGCGATGCCTTCGCGGTGCGAGGCCGCGGGGTCCTGCACCTTTCCGTGCTGATTGAAACGATGCGCCGCGAAGGCTATGAGCTTTCGGTCGGGAAGCCCCGAGTGGTGATCAAGGAAATCCAGGGTAAGCTGCATGAGCCGTTTGAGACATTGCATGTCGAAGTCCCCACCGACCGTGTCGGTCCGGTCATGGAAATGGTTGGCAATCGCCGCGGTCTGCTGGAGGAGCTTTCGCCTCGTGGAGACTACACCCTGATGAAGTTTGTCATTCCGGCTCGTGGACTGATCGGTCTGCGCACCCGAATGCTCAACGCCACTCAGGGTACGGCGATCGTGCACCACCGCTTCCGCGACTATCGTTTGATGGAGGCGGACGTTCCCCGGCGCAGCAACGGGGTGCTGGTCTCCATGGTTGCTGGCAAAGCCGTCCCCTATGCGCTATTCAATCTCCAGGAGAGGTCGGAACTGTTTGTTGGGCCGGGAGAAGAGATCTACGAAGGGATGATTGTCGGCGAGAATGCGCGAGACAACGATTTGACGGTGAACCCCATCAAGGAAAAGAAACTGACCAACATCCGCGCAGCTGGCAGTGATGAAAACGTCATCCTCAAGCCGCCGCGTCAGTTGTTTCTGGAAGCGGCTCTGGAGTACATCGAAGACGACGAACTGGTGGAGATCACCCCCAATTCGATCCGCCTTCGAAAGATCCACTTGAAGGAATCCGATCGACGAAGGCAGAATCGATCGGACTCTTTGGCGATCGGCTGATCCAAGCCTTCGGGTGCCAAGCAGGATGGGTCATTTCAGCTCGACTGAGATGGCCGTTTGGACGATTGCGAGTTGGCTCGATCTTCGATTTTTCGGGTGGATGCAGATCCTCCATTTCGACAACGCTCGCTGCAATAGCGAACCTGCTCCCAATGCGTCGCCCATTTACGTCGCCATGC
>JBJSWM010001140.1:0-5452 GCA_046085865.1 Pirellulaceae bacterium | reverse complement strand
CTTCTACCGCTCTTCGCCGACCATCCCAAGGCGATGCAAGATTTCCTTGCGAACGCCGACGCAGCCAAACTGAAGCAACTGTCCGATCAAGGACCTGCGACGCCCCCTGTGCCCTGGTCGACATTTGCCGATCCAGCAGTCACCCTCGAACTCGAAAAAGCATCGCAATACCATTGCGCATGGCGGCAACTACAACAGCAACTGGAGCAGGCGGTCATTCCTGGTGATCGATCGTGGCATCAAGTCGCCGAAGAACTCGCAGGCTATCCGATCCCACTGCTGCAGAGCCTCCCTTCGGCCATCACCATGCGTCATGGAGCCGAAGCGATCGCATGGATCGATCATACGATTACCCTCCTGGACAAACTTCGCAAAAGATCCGACCGACTGAAGGCTGGAGGGTTTGGTCATGCCGCGCGTCTGGAAGATGTCGAACACGCGCAGCAGACCCTCAGACTGATCGAACATTCCGCCATCGATGGATTGACCTTCATCCCCACTTCCTGGTTCTCCGATGCCTCGCGCAAGCTGGTCATTGAGTCGATGAAGCTGGCCAGCGCGCTGCAGGAAGAGGAAGCGTTTCTTAAGGATATTTTTCACCTACCATCGGTCCCCGCATCCGATCGACTCAGCTTTCTGATCAAGAAGTTCCAGCATCATGGGGACTCTTGGCTGCGTTGGTTGAGCGGAGAGTTTCGCAAGGTCTGCAAAGAACTTCAATCCTTCAGCACCTTCCCGCGAAGCTACCGACTGCAGCAGAAAGTGGAATCGCTGCAACGCCTGGAAACCTTCCTCAGCCGCTCTCGACAACTCGACAGCGACCCCCAACTAGCCAAGTTGCTGGGGGATCAATTCCAGGGGCGATCCTCCAACTGGTCAGCGATCAAAAGCTACTGGGACTGGCTGCACACCGCGCGGCGCCAGGGACTTGATGCGCGTCGCATCAACGATCTTCTATCGCAACGCGACGTCTTGATGCGCGATCACCCCGCTCTGGACATTCGCCAGGAAATTCAGGAACTGGAAGGCCAATTCCAGGCTTCGGCCGCGAAGGTGCTTGGATTCACCCCCGACGACGCGCGCGGAACGACGTTTGACGAGCTACACCAGTTGCTGGCAGAGCACTTGCGGAACCTGAAGATGCTGGTGGAGTGGGGGCGGCAATTGCGAGGCGGTGCACAGAGCCGCCTGGAGGATCTGGCCGCTACCATCCAGCTTGCCAAAAAGTGGCTTGCCGCTCACCAGCAACTCGAGGAAAAACGTCAGGCATCAGGAGTCCTTGCACGTTTCGTCCAAGCGATCGATGACGCCGCTTTTGACGACGCGTTGTTTTTCTCGTGGCTTCAGGAAGCCCGAAAAGCTGGCTTGAGCCATCAGCTGCTTCAGCAAATCGATCGCACGGGGATCGAACCGACGATGGTCATCCTTGCCGATGCAGCCAAGAATGACCCTTTGCTGAGAAAACAGTGGGACCAAAAGCTGCTGGAAATCGTTCCCTTGGAAGCTAGAGAGCTTCATTGGATGGCAAGCCAACAGGGCGATGGAACACCCCGCATCGGTTTCATTGCCATGCTGGATGGGCTGAAGAATGAGCGGCAGAGGCTGCCAGATTGGCTCGCCTTCTGCAGAACTCTTCAGCGTTGCCGTCGGTCCGGGGTGGAAGCCTTCGCGCTGGCCGCCAGCAGCGACCGCATCGCCGAAGATCAGCTGAGCCTTTGCTACCAGGCAACCTGCCTTTCGGATGTGGCCGAAAGGGCGCTTCGCGAATCTGGCATCGGCACCAACTTTACTGCGCTGGAAATGGAAGATCTGCGCCGCAACTTCCAGCGACTGGACCGACTGGTTCGCGAATCCAAGTCGATCGGCATCGCGCGGGCAGCTCATCTCCGCTCCATCCCCGAAGGGAATGCCAAGGGCAGGGTAGGGGAGTACACCGAACTGGCTTTGATCCGTCATGAAGTCAACAAGAAGAAACGCCATTGCCGTATTCGTGACTTGGTCCAGAGAGCCGGGAATGCACTGCAGGGATTAAAGCCGTGCTTCTTGATGAGCCCACTGTCGCTAGCCAAGTACCTGCCTGCTCAGTCGCTGCAGTTCGATCTGGTGGTCATGGACGAAGCTTCTCAGATCCGCCCCGAAGACGCGATGGGGGCAATTCTGCGAGCCCGTCAATTGGTGGTGGTGGGTGACCCCAAACAGCTGCCTCCCACCAGTTTCTTCGACAAGATCGAAGAGGACCTGGAGGATGACGAAGCCACTCAGATGGACAACGCCGAATCGATTCTGGAAGTCGCTCAACGCTCCTTCCAGCCCTATCGCAGACTGCGTTGGCATTATCGCAGCCAGCACGAAAGCTTGATTCAGTTCTCCAATACGTCGTTCTACGATGAAGATCTCGTCATCTTCCCGTCCCCCAAAAGCCTTCAGGATGGCTATGGCGTATTCCACCATCATGTCGAGAACGCTGCGTGCGTCCATGGGGAGAATCTGGTCGAGGCGCAGGCGATCGTAGAGGCGATCTGCAAACACGCGATGGAGCAGCCGGAACTGTCGCTGGGGGTCGCTGCATTCAATCAAAAGCAGTCGGAACTGATCGACGGGCTGTTGGCCAAAGCCTGCTCCAACGATCCCCACCTGGCGCAACGAATCACCCAGCTTCGGGAAGGGGACGATGGTCTTTTCATCAAGAACCTGGAGAACATTCAGGGGGACGAACGAGACGTGATCTTCATCTCCTACACTTACGGCCCCGATCCAAAGTCAGGCAAGGTATTCCAACGCTTTGGACCAATCAACTCCGCCATGGGCTGGCGCCGACTGAATGTCCTGGTGACTCGATCGCGAAAGCGAATGGAGGTTTTTTCGTCGTTGCATCCTCATGATATTCACAGCGGACCTGACAAAAGTCGCGGGATAAATGCCTATCGAGCCTTCTTGGAATACTGCATCGAAGGGAAGGTGCGGGAAGCTGGCAGTGAATCCGGGCGCGAACCAGGATCGCCGTTCGAGCAATCGGTAGCGCGCGTCATCGCCACGACGGGACTGGAGCCGGTGTTTCAAGTGGGTGTGGCAGGCTACTTCATCGATATCGGAGTTCGCCGCCGCGAAGGGGATCGAAGTTTCCTGCTGGGGATTGAATGCGATGGAGCGACCTACCATTCCTCGAAATCGGCTCGCGATCGCGACCGCCTGCGCGAGGAGATTATCCGGGCGCGGGGCTGGAATCTTTATCGTATCTGGTCGACCGAATGGTTCTTGAATCAGGCAGCTGAGGAAGAGCGACTTCGCCGTACGCTGGCCGAAATCGTCGCAAGACAGCCCTCCTGAGACTTGGTCGATCCGATCTCTGGTTTCGAAATCGCTTCACGAAGGGTGGACTCTGTGCTTTACCCTCCCAACATGGGCTTGATCGCTTCCCCGGCAAACATCATGCCTGCCGCTTCATCGCACCTTCCATCATCGGTCAGGCGATGATCTCTCGGACCACCTTGCCGTGGACATCGGTCAATCGCATGTCGCGGCCGCCGAAGCGGAAGGTGGAGCGGGTGTGATCGACCCCTAGAAGATGTAGCATGGTGGCGTGAAGATCATGAATCTCCAGCCGTCCTTCCACCGCGCGATAACCAAATTCATCGGTCGCGCCGTAAACGGTGCCACCCCGAATCCCACCACCTGCCATCCAGATGGTAAAGCCAAACGGATTGTGGTCTCGTCCGTCGGCACCCTGAGCGAACGGGGTCCGGCCGAACTCACCGGCCCAGATCACCAGCGTCGTTTCCAGTAGGCCTCGCTGCTGCAGATCGCCTAGTAAGGCCCCAATCGGCTGGTCGACTGCCATGGCATTCTTGTTGTGGCCATCGACTAGGCCTGAGTGCTGATCCCAACGATCATGCCCGACGCTGGGGCAAGTCAGCTCAATAAACCGCACCCCCCGCTCGACCAGCCGCCGCGCCAGCAAGCATTCCCTGCCAAAGGTTCTGGTTGGCTCAAAGGAATGCTGCAGGCCGTAAGCCTCCTGAGTCGCCGCCGATTCGTCTTCCAGCCGGCACAATTCCGGAATCGCCTTCTGCATCCGAAACGCCAGTTCGTAGTTGGCGATTGCCGATTCGATCGCATCTTCCTTCCCTTGTCGTTCCAGCGTCAAGCTGTCCAACGATTCGAGGAGGCTCCTTTTCTCCTCTTGCCGCTTCAGCTCCTTCTCCACTGGTTGAACATTGGCCAGCGCCGATCCCTGAGGGCGGATCAATGACCCCTGAAAGGTGGCTGGCAGGAATCCATTGCCGAAGCAGTCGAGCCCGCCCGGAGGGATGAGGCCACCGTTGACTGCCACAAATCCGGGTAGATCTTCACACGGACTGCCAAGGCCGTAGGTGACCCAGGCGCCCATGCTGGGACGGCCTTGCAACCCCGAACCGGTATGGAGAAAGTAATTCGCGAAAGTGTGTTCGGGGAAGTCGGATGTCATCGATCTAACGACGGCCATTTGATCGACATGCTTGGCGATATTCGGAAATAGATCGCTCACCGGGATTCCGCTTTCGCCGTATTGGCGGAACTTCCACGGGCTTTTCAGAATTTTTCCATTGTTGTTGAACTGCGTTGGGGAAACCTGGAACAGCCCAGCAGGGTCTTCGCCGTGGTAGCGATCCAGCAGTGGCTTGGGGTCAAAGGTATCGACTTGCGACGGGCCGCCATCCATGTAGAGGAAGATGACGTTGGTTGCGGTGGCTGGGTGGTGGATCCCAGACGTTGTCCCACCCAGCGCTTCGCGTTGCATCAAATCCGCCAGTGCCAGCCACCCGATTCCCTGGGCGCTTCTTTGAAGCCACTGCCTGCGATTCCACATCCCGAATGATCTCCAGATTCCTATTCATCAAGAACCCATCGGCATCCCCGCTCATCCCTCAGGCCCGGCCAACGTCTTGGATTGTAACGTCTCCCGGCCTGAAATTCCTGAGCAAAAAACACCCCGAAGAAAGCGGTCCCTCTGGAAAGCCATCGCCGAGCAACGAATCCGCCACTTCCAGCAAAGACACTCCAGGATGTTCAGCGAACGGCGAATGATGTACCACCAAGACGCGACTGGGAACTTACAAATGCACGTTGCCACTGGAGTGTGCCAAATGGGTCCGGACCATTGCACCAATCGAAGAGCCCAGCCCCTTGGGTTCGATTCATCTGACAGAACTCGCCCGCTTACGCCTCCGTGCCTCTGTGCCTCCGTGAGATCCCCGACAGATTCGAATGAACGGTACGCCGAGAAGCGGACTTCGGTAGGGAGTGTGAGCGTTGTTTCGATGAGGTCTATGGAGATCCCTGGCAGTGATCTCTAGCAGTGCTTCCTGGCCATATCGGTTCTACTGCGAACACACACCAGAACCGATGATCGTTGACGAGTACGGGCACGAGTACGGGCACGAGTACGGGCACGGGTACGGGCACGAGTACGGGC
>JBJSWM010001139.1:0-1977 GCA_046085865.1 Pirellulaceae bacterium | reverse complement strand
CAACGCTCAATAGGATTTGCAGTTGAATCGCCTGCAGCCGTCGAGCGGTCACTGGAAGCCAGTTGTAACCCCTCGATCGCTTCCATGCATCGTCCCGCAGGCCACCGCACATCGACCAGTTCCAGATCGTCGATCGCAAATGGCGGCTCCACAACCACCCCGACTCCCTCGCCACGCCCCCAAGCATCCAAAGCATTGGGACGCCATGCCGCTGGATTCTTCACGACTCGATCACCGATTCTGAATACCAGTTTACTTTCGTTCGGCTCCATGGTTTCTTGGACAACCTCATCAAACGCCACCACCATTGCACGAAACACTTTTCCTGCACCACGCCTCACACTGAATCTCTTTGATCGATGCACTGCTCCGACCATGCAGCCATCGCTCCGCCCGTCGGCTCTCTGCACCTTTCCAATCCAGACTCTTTCGCCCCTAGATCCGCACAAAGCAGACACCCGCTCGCTCTTCCAGTCGCTTCCTCAATCGGTCCCCAAAGGCCGAAGCAGGAGTCCAAAAGCCTCCTGGTCGTTCCGACCGGTCCAACTCCGTCCCCAAGCAGACTGCCGCCTCGCCTAGCATTTTGGCCGTAGAGCCATAGCCTGGATCACGATCTCCGGTCACTTGAACCTGTAGCGTCTGGCCCTGCGCCGTTCGACCAAAGAGCCGCAGATCGAAATACCCTTTTTCCTGAGTCGCCAGACTTGGCCCCTGGCCCGGTTTCGGGAGAACCCATCGCCGCAACAGATAGCGCAGTGGACCAAACGCAGAAGCCGTCAGAAAAACCCCCAGCCCCAGCCCCACCACATTCGCCTGCATTCTGCTTCCCAGCCCCTTTCCCAGCAGCACTGCCTCGTCATATCGAAATGACTGACCATAGGGATAACCCAACAAGGCATTGGTGCGATGCACCACGCGCGTGTTGATACCAGCCATCACAAAGGGAGCGATCCAACGATCGAAGTCGGGATCGAATGCGATCGGCATGTCGCTGGGCTGTTGGATCCGATCAGCTACCGAATCGATACAAAGCCAGTAGGGATCGGCCAAACCCTGACGAATCGCTCGACTGCCAACCGCTTGCTCAACCACATTCAGCAGACTGGCAACGGTGCCTCCCGACACGCCTCCCTTGGCGTCGGCCACTCGAAGTTTGACTTGCGTACAAACTTGGTTGTAATTGCGGAGTGCCTCCTGCTGCAGAAACCAGACTCCCAGGTCCGACGGAATCGAATCAAACCCACAGCAGTGGACGATTCTCGCTCCCGACTGCCTAGCCGCCTCCGAATATCGTTCGATCATCCGCCGCATCCACGGCACCTCGCCCGTCAGATCGCAGTAGTCGGTCCCCGATTCGACGCAGGCCTGCACCAACGGTTCGCCATAGAGCGCATAAGGTCCGACCGTCGATGCGACAACTCGCGTCTGACGGCACATGGCATCCAGCGTCCCCTGGTCGCGCGCATCGACCAACATCCGTCCGATCCCCGCTGCCTCCGTTCCAAGACTCTCTTGCAGCGCCTGAAGTTTCTCTTCCGACCGCCCCGCCATCGCCCAGCGCAAAGAACCACCGGCCCCGTATCGCTCCATCAGATATCGGCAGACGATCTGCCCTACAAAGCTGGTGGCGCCGAAGACAACTAGATCGTACGAGGCACTGGAACCCAGACTGTCCATGATGCATCCTTCATGCGAAAGCCACGCAGCAACCAGAACCCTGCGTGGCGAGACTCCCCAACAAGTCTATCAACCTGAGTCCGACGGCACACCAAAAGACGCCGATCGGCCAGAAAACGCCTGACTGGTAGCCGTCTTGAGAAAACGCAGAGAATCGCGTCTACCGGATCACAGAGTACCGGTTGATCACGTCACCAGACCCCAATGAGCCGCTGGGTCCCAAGCTGGTCAATAGCAGCAAGGTGACGGTCACCATCCCCAAGGAAGGACCTCCCACCATGAAGATCGCGATGGTCCAGC
>JBJSWM010001138.1:0-4843 GCA_046085865.1 Pirellulaceae bacterium | reverse complement strand
TTCGCTTCCGCGACATGGCGATCACGCCGACTCCAACATGTCGATGATTGGTCGCGAGATGAAGCAGGCAGACTTGCCCAACACCAGCAGGATGTTGGAAATCGAAGCCCCAAGAAGATCCACCGAAATCAACTCCGACTGCGACGACCGTGCCGCAGAGACGCTGGCCGCTAGCTCGGGAAGGGAGGTGCCAATCGCCACAATAACCAGCCCGGTAACCAGAGGACTGAGCCCCAATTTTCGCCCGACCTGCTCGGCCGCTAAAGTGAAGAATCGCGCGGCAATCAGAAGCGCTGCAAGAGACAACGCAGATATCAAAAATGTCATTTTGACCACCCTTTCCCGGCATTCTTCGATTTTCAGGACCCTGCTAAACTCAGCAGAATCGTGGATCGATGGCATCCCTAAGGCGATCTTTTCGTGCACTGCCGGTCATCGGTTCCTGATTGAACCAAGGAGTCAACCCGCCATGCGATCGATCAGTTTCAGTTTAGCCCTGATTGCCTGCGGCATGCTATGGTACGCCGCGATTCTGCCAAACCATTCCAACACCGCGTCATCCGAAGGAACCGATGCAGCGATCAAACCGGTCGATGTCAACATGCACGACTTCATGGAAGGGATGTTCCAGGCTCCGTACCGACGCTTAAAAACGGCGATGGAAAAGGAACCGATGGAGCCACCTGCATGGAAGTCGCTCCGCTCTGATGCGCTCATTCTCGCCGAGGGATGCAATCTGCTCCTAACGCGCCTTCCTGAAAAAGATGTCGAAGACTGGAAGAAGCACAGCATCGAGGCGCGACAGGCGGGCGAGCAGGTGGTTCTGGCGGGAAAGGCAAAAGATTTCAGCAAAGCGCGGGCATCGTATGAGTCGATGCTGAACCACTGCAATGCGTGCCATCGCCAATTCGAGAACGGCAAGCATATCCTGGCTCCCTGATCGCACTGGCTCCCTGATCGCAGACTCAAAGCATGCCGTCCATCGGAACCGGATCGCTTCGAACAAACCATGGATGGCGTCCTCCTAGCTGGAAGGCAAAAAGTCAGCCAGTCGCGGACGCCGTGGCCCCCTCGTCAATCAAGGAACCATCCATCGTCCGATGCGTCCCTGGGAACCTGCCCCCCAAACCTTGCCGGACGGACTGACTCGCAATACATGAAAGCCCTCGTCAGCAACTTCTTGCCAACTCACTCCATCGCTCGATCGGAAAGTGCCCGCCGGTCCTGAGGCCATCCAAGATCCGCCTGAGCGATCTGCCACATGAACGACGCTGGAGCAAAACCGCGCAGGAGGTTCGACAAAAGGCTCGATGCGATCCCATCGCAACTGGGAGCTAAGTGCGATTCCTGGATTCGTCTTTTCCGGTCGGTAATCGCCTCCCACCATCACCACCTGATTTTCCGGGCCCATGCCGATCGCAAAAAGCCCACTGGTGGCCGAAGAAGGAGATTCTAGTTTCTGTCGATGCCACGATCGTGACTCGATCAACGCTTGCAACAGACTTGCCCTCCCGTCGGCCACCTCACCTCCGGTCACCAAGACAAGATGACCGGCATTATCAAGCACCATGGCACCGTTGCTGGCGGCGAAGGCCGCCTCTCCAGGCTCGGCTTTCGGCAGTTGCTCAACAGGCCATTCCTGCCACGATTGCCCCTGGTCTTTCGATTCGATTATCCGCCACACTCCATCGATAGGATCGCTCAGTATCCAACCTCTTCCGCTCGCATCGAAAACCATCGCATCAAAAAAAGCAGCTTCCGATCGATGCTGGTACACCTTGTTCCACTGGTGCCCGCCATCCTCGGTTCGGTAAACCTCTGCCGGCGTTCCTGCAATGGCGATGCATGCCGTCTTGGCATCCCAAGCCCAGATCGATCGAAACTCGGCATTTCCACGGTCTGCTGGCCCGACCGATTCCCAAGTCTCGCCTCCATCCTCGGTTCTCAGAACTTGCCCCTTCGATCCTCCCACCCAGACGACTCGATCGTCCACAACATGGAGAGCGCGATAGCTGGCTGGATCGCTGGGAGTCGTCACCTTCCATCGCGCGGTCACGCCCTCTTGGAAACCGTGGAGAGGTGTCGCTGCGTTCGCCACCAGCATCCACACCGTCAGATAAGATACGGCAATCCAGTTGAATCGCCTCATACTGCCTTTCATCTCGCAATCCTCAATCATCCAATCGGTTCGATCTGAATCCCGTCCATTGTATCGACAAGGTACCTGCCATGATTTCGATCGCTTCCCACACCCCATGTCCACAAACATTAGCACCTTTAGTCAGGATCCGATCCAGTAAGGACCGCAACCGCAGAAGCCAAATGACCGTTTTCTCCATCCTTCTTTCCCTGCTGTGCTTCTGCCTCCCCCAATCGGTATCCGGTCAGTCGCCAGAACTCCCCAAGCCAATCGCATCGTGGCCGCTGACCGAAGACACCCAAGATGAGGTTTCCTTGCGATCCCTTCGGATGTTAGGCAATGTAGCGCTGGCTACAAATGGGGTGACTTGCGAGGGAATCGGAAACCACTTAGAAAGTGGTGCAGGGGAGTTCGATTTTGGCAAATCCGACTTCACCATCACCTTGCGATTTCAAATCCCCTATCAAACCGCATACCCATCGGGCGACTTGATCAGTCAGTACGATGCGGCCCTCCATCGCGGGTTCCATCTATCTGTCGTGTCGGCCACAGGCGTCACCTCTTGCTCACCCAACCATCGCCATCTTCAGCTTGGCATCGACGATGACAGATGGAGCCAATGGGGGGATATGGGCCGCCCCGGCGATTCGATCATGACGTTTTGCCTCGCAAACCTCAATGGGGATCTTTTCGCCGGGACTTGCGAACCGGGCAAGAACCAAACAGGCAAAGTTTACCGCTTTTCCGATACGAAGCATTGGATCGATTTGGCCGCTCCGGTCGCATGCAATGCCATCACGGCCATGGCGGTTCATGAAGGAAAGCTGTTCGTCGGTACCGGCAAGTACCGGCTGGCAGGATCCAGTCTTCCTGAGAGCGAGAATCTGGAATTGGGTGGAGAAGTGCTGCGGTACGAAGGAAACCAACAGTGGAAATCGTGCGGACGATTGCCCGGTACGGAAGCGATCGCATCACTGGTGGTCTATCGCGACCATCTTTATGCTTCCTCGCTCTACAAGCCAGCAGGCTTCTTTCGCTACGAAGGAGAAGACCGATGGACCGCCTTGCCGCTGCCCAACATGGCAACCGATGACACCACGCCGCCGACCGATCAGCGCGTCGAAGCGATGGCGGTCCATGCCGGAAGACTTTTTGCCAGCAGCTACGATGGCGGCAATGTCTTTCAGTGGGACGATTCTCAGTGGCAGCACGCAGGGAAGATCGAACCCAATACCCAGACCTATTCCTTCACCACCTTGGAAGATCGATTGCTGGTTGGCACTTGGCCCAGCGGTCGCGTTTATCAGAAGGGTCAGGACCACTCATGGATCGACCTGGGCCGACTTGGCGAGGAACTGGAAGTCATGGGAATGATGGTGCACAACGGCACTGTAGTGGCCGGCAGCCTGCCATCGGGAGAAGTTTACCGGTATCGAGCCGACCAACGGTGGGAAAAACTTGCGACGCTCGATTCCACTCCCGATGTGCGGTATCGACGTGTTTGGACGATGGCTGAGTGGGATGGGCAACTGGTCGCCAGTACCTTGCCCTCCGGAAAAGTATTCGCGGCTGCCGCTGGCACGTCCGTCCAAGCGGCTCATGCAATCGATGATCGATGGCACCATGTTGCCGCAGTCCGTCGCGGAAGCGATTTGGAACTGTGGATGGACGGGCGATTCGTCGCACGGAAGCACCAACCCGACCTATCTACCTACGATCTCAGCAGCCAGGCCATCCTGAAAATCGGCTCAGGACGACATGGAACACTGCAGGGCAACATCGGGCAGGTGCAAATCTTCTCTAGGGCGCTCTCGCCCAAGCAACTGGAGGGACACACGAACCTAGGCA
The DNA here is from genome assembly GCA_046085865.1 of Pirellulaceae bacterium. GTDB lineage: Bacteria > Planctomycetota > Planctomycetia > Pirellulales > Pirellulaceae > JBEISR01. The sequence goes on along the minus strand of JBJSWM010001138.1, from coordinate 855 downwards.
GATAATCCGATGCCGCTCTGGCAAGTTCGATGGCGCCCATCCCTTGCCAATCGATATCTCTCCAGCGCCACCATCTTGCAATGACGGAAGTTGCTTCGCCCGCTGCCACTCAGCAAGAATGGCGCCCCGCCCCCGGTTGCCTGAAACAACCTTCGTCGCGTTCGCCAACCTCCAGACGCTCGCCAGTCCGCAAGCCTTCACTTGCGGGATGCCTTTGTCGTCATACGTGCTACAACGTGCGCAAAGATTGCTGTCCAGGGGAAAAATACGGATGGGGCAGAATTTAACAGGTCGATCCTTGAAGCCCTGCCGATTTCCAAGTCAGAAGGATTCCTGGCGTCACGGACGACTCTTCCCACGGTAACGACCACGAACGCTGCATCCCCCGTGCCAGAGCGACGAGAGTGGCAGAACCAGGGTGCGATCCCCTCCCACTCGGGCGATCTCAAGCCGATGCGGCTGTGTCCGTCCTGACCACATAAGGAATAGTGCGAATGCCTCGCATCCCACGTCGATGGAAACTCCACCTCGCTTTCCCTCTTTCCGCATGGATGCTCGCCAACCCCTTTCCCGCGTCCATCCTCCAAGGCCAACAGGTAACGCTCATCCAAACCACTTTCCCAGATGCTGGGATACCGCCGTCCCCTGGCCAGCCTGATCAGCAACGCAATGGCTCGGCCCTAGATCATCCTCGCGGCATCGACGAATCTTGCCCTATCGCGAACAGCGGTATCGATCTCTCTTTTCCGATGGCCGAGTCGATTTCTGAATTCGAACTGGCAGACCGTTCGCAGCTGCCGACCGGTCTTGATACCAGCCCTACCTGTCCGCTAGAGGTCCAGCGGATTCCCGAGT
>JBJSWM010001137.1:0-3950 GCA_046085865.1 Pirellulaceae bacterium | reverse complement strand
GTATCACCCTTGAGATCGCTCGTGGCTTGATCCGAGTAGCAAATCTCCTTAAAGGATACCCTGCTTCCCGCATCGGTTCCGCTTCCGTGGTCCTCCGCAAAGCAACCGCCTGCGGTAGACCGACCGAAAGCCGTTCTGTATTAATCGATCCAATCTTTCAGGAGTTCGTCCACCAACAGACTTTCTTCCAGCGACGGACCATCGACGATGGTTTCAATCGATGCTTCCAACGGGTCATTCTCCTGAGCCTTCCAGGAGGCTAGGTACGAAGCGAGTGCAAATTCCTGAGGTGCCGCCTGTCGGCGGGGACCTGCAATGGCCGAGGTCGCGACGGGACGATCGAGCGACAGTGGGGAGTTCTCCGCGGCGCGACTCACCGTCGACTGCCACCCGTAAGGTACCCCCATCGCTTCGATCGAACCGCTGGCCTGGCCCGCTGACTCCCCTTCCCCTTCGCCTTCTCCACTCCCGCCGTTGAGGAAATTGATCACCAGGATCGCATCCAGCGGCGTGATCAAGTTGTCCCCATTGACGTCGCGATAAGGCGGTGGATCGGGAAGAGAGCTAACAGGAACGGATGGGCCCTGTGCATTGAGCAGGTTGATCACCAGCAGGGCATCGATCGGGGAGACAAAGCCGTCGGCATTGACGTCTCTAGCTTCCAGTGGATTCTGATGCCGAGGAGGCAGTGGAGGTCCGATGCGGATCGATACCAGTGTTTCCACACTGACCGCCCCTCGAGCATCGCGGGCACGGTAAGTGAATGTGTCGGTCTCACCGGAACTACCAAGGGCGTTGTAGGTGAAGGTGCCATTCGGATTGAGCACCACGGTGCCGCGAGTCGGCTGCCGCACCAGCTCCGCAGTGAACGCATCCCCTTCAGGATCCGAATCGTTGGCCAGCACTCCATTGTCGACAATCGTTGGCGTTGCGTTGCCAGTCGCGTCGGTGGTGGTGATCGTTCCGCCCTGAGGTGCATTGTAGAAATCAGGCTGGGTACGCGGTGGGTCATTCACCGACAAGACGACAACATCAAACGTATCGGTCACCGAGAAGCCTCGCTTATCGGTAGCGCGAACCGTGATGGTCGCGCGCCCCGAGGCATCGGGAGCGAACGAGAGGCTCAGTACCGACCCGCTCAGTGCGGTAGTGACCAGAGAGGTATTGGAATTACTCACCACGGCGTAGGTCAGCACATCGCTATTTGTGGCGATATCCGCATCGGTGAAGTGATTCGCCAAGTTGATGGAGATTGGCGGGCTGTCTTCGTTGACCTGTTGATCGGGGATCGCGACCGAAACGATCGGAGCGTCATCGACCGGTGTAACCACCACTGCCAGTAGGTCAGCGATCGACTCCCCTGCGTTATCCGTTGCCCGAATCAGAATGTTTGCCGTTCCATTCTGGTCGGGAAGGAACCGAAGAGTCAGTTGGGAACCGACGATCGAAGCAGTCACCAGGGAAGGCCGACTGTTGCTAACCACCTCAAATCTCAAGGCATCACCGTTGCTGGCGATATCGGGATCGAAGAAGTGATTGAGCAGTTCAATCACACGATCTGGCGCATCTTCAAGAACATTCAGAGTCCCCAAAGGCAGGATGACCGAAGGAGCGTCGTTGATCGGCACGACATTGACCGAAACGGTCCCGCGAGCCTGCTTTGGATCAGGAAGCCCTTCGGACGTGCCATTGTCTTCGATGAGATAGAAGAAGGTATCTGTGCCGACGAAGTCCTTCTTCGGGGTGTAGGTGACGTTCGTGCCATTGAAGGAGACGCGTCCCCCCGCCGTGCTGGTCGGTTCGACTCCTAGGAACTTCAGCGTCTGCCACGATTCGTTTGGTCCGCCGGGGCGATCGTTGAGCAGGAAGAAGTCCTTCGAACGAGTGATCGCAACATCTTCCAGAGTCTCCAGGAAATCGGTCTCAGCGATCGGTGGATCGTTCACGTCCCGAACCGTCAAGTTGACGGTGCCTACCGCTTGCCGGAAATCGGGAGTGCCACTGGTGGTTCCGTTGTCTTCGATCGTGTAGGTGAATGAATCTGGTCCCGAGTAATCCGAAGGCGGCGTGTAGATCACTTCGGTGCCACTGAGCACCACGGAACCGCCTCGAGCGGAAACCGCCGAGACACCAACGATTTTCAGCGTTTGGTCCGACTCGTTAGGAGGCCCGGGTAGGTCGTTGAGTAGCAGTGCCGAGTGGATCCAACGCTGGGTGTTGTCTTCGTCGACGACATAGCTGTCATCGCCACCGATCGGATCGTCGTTCACCTCGCGAATCGTGATGACTGCCGTGGCGATGTTGTTCGATGTCAGTTCCGCATCGCGTACGCGGTAGGTGAACGAATCCTGGCCAAAGAAGTCAGGTAGTGGCGTGTAGCTGAAGGTACCGTCAAGATTCAGCGTGAACGATTGAGCGTGCTTGGGACCTTCTACCAGTGTCACCGACAGAGTGTCACCTTCGGCATCTTCGTCGTTGGCAGCAACGCCATCATCGATCGGGAAGTTGGGGGTGTCCTGACCGGTGGCATCGAAGGTGGCCAAGCTCTCGTCTTCGTTGATGACGTACTGGTCATTGACCGCGATGGGAGGAGTGCCTGGAACCAGAATCACGGCGTAATCTTCGACTTCGCCATCGACCGCCAGTCCGGTCGGCTGCAGGCCTCCAACTCCGCTAGCTCGGAACCTCGCAAACGACTGAGTCTTCGCGATCGGTTCGGGTGCAGTCGGCGGAATCCGGACGGCAAAGGTCTGCGTCAGGCTATCTCCGAAGAACTCGACACCATCCAGAATCTTCTCACCCGGATCGTCCCAGTCGCCGTCGCCACTGAAGTCGACCCAAGCATCGACGAAACCGGGGGCCGACAGCGTAACCGTGATGTCGGTGAATACGTTCCGGTTGAACAAACCTGTCGGGTTGCGTTCTGAGACGAAGGTAACCCCATCGTCGCTTGCATCGCCATCGGCCGATGGCGTTGGGATTCCGTTGTCATCGCCCGAGATGGTCGCCCCCAGGAACAATCCGCGACTGGAAACCACATGGCGGGCTCCGTTGTTGTCGTGAAGCGTCGGGTAGCGTCCCAGGGTGGTGCTGAATGGATCGGGAGCATCGCCGTAGTCCAGCATGGCTCCAGGCATCAGGATCGTAAACTGCGTCTCATCGTTGATCCGGTTGGCTTGCAGATCATTTCCTGCCAAATCCTCGATCGCGCGAATGAAGTAACTGCTGATCTCTGGACTGACGGTGATCGCATGCTCCAAGAAGAGCGTGTTCCCACCTCGCTTCTTCGCCTCCAGCGTCGTGTTGGACGCCGAATTGATCGCTCGATAGATCTGATCGGCCACCAAATCGGAGGTGAAGTTCGCATCCTGAGCGAAGCGAACGGGATTGGCTCCCCCTGGAACACCGGTCTTTCCAAGGCTTGGTGCCCGAGTGATGTTGGTGGTGCTTCTTGGGTTATCCAGCAATCGCAATTGAGTTCCCGCGAGGATCTGAGTTTGAAGGCCCAGTATGCTGCCTTCGATCGCCGCCTTCATCGCGGCAACCACTTCTTCTCGGGTGCTATTATTGCTGAAGAGAATGGGAGTTCGCCCTGCGACAAATCCGTTGCCAACGCTGACGTTATCGAACTCGAAGGTGACCGATGTCGTACCGTTGGTGATTGTGAAGAATTCACCATCCGAAACGTTTCCACGGCGCTTGCTGAGCGACGAGTTGCCGACCGATACGGCGGAGTCAGGCAGGAGGCCTAAGTCGACTCTGCCTGCCCCGATATTCTGTGCGTTGATCGACGGCAGGCTGTTGCGAATCGCGATCGCCATCGAGGTGGCGATGTCGTTGGCCGAACTGGTGGTTCCATAAGGAATGACCACGTTGCCTGGAACGGTCGGGCCACTGGAGTTGCGGTCGAATTCGTCGCTCAGCAAGCGCCGTGGAAACGTTTCGGATGG
>JBJSWM010001136.1:0-1587 GCA_046085865.1 Pirellulaceae bacterium | reverse complement strand
GGGATCGCCGTCGAGATTGAAGCGATCTTCGAGCTGACAGGATCATGAGGATCCTTCTAAAAGTAGAAGCCATTCTGGTGGCAAGGATTGGTGGAACGATTTCTTTCGAGATGACGGAATTACTGATTCGCTCCTGCGGTTCGAGATAGGAACGGTTTCAATCGTTCGGCATACACCGCATAGCCCTCCTTCGAAAGGTGGATGCTGTCCGGTGTGTAGAGGTCCTTCTTCAGAGTCCCATCGGCTTCGGTGAAGTCGCTGGTCAGATCCAAGATGGCGACATTTGGATCCTGCTCCAGGTTCAACAGGTCCAATGCACTGTTGGTCTTGCGGATGTCTTCGTAGAAGCGATGGCCAGGCGCATGGGCAGGGAGGATTTTGGAAACGATCAGGTGAGCCTTTGGGAACTTGTGCCGAAGATTCTTGGCACACATCGCAATTCCTTCGGCTGCGGCTTGGATGCCAGTCTCCGGCGTGAAGAACATGTTGTTGTTGCCGATCATCAGCACGATCACTTTGGGATCGATTCCCTCGACCCCTCCGTGGTCCAATCTCCAGAGTACATTCTGGGTCTTGTCCCCCCCGATGCCGATATTGATCGCCTTGGCGTCGGGGAAATGTTTTTGCCACGATTCTCCCCATTGGATCGTGATGCTATCGCCGACCAACAAAACATCGACTGGGCCTGGGTTGGCCAGCACCGTTTGGACATGCGCTTCATGCAGCTTTAGCCAGGAGTCACCTCCGAAGTGTCCAGCGCTAGGCACGACTGGCCATAGCTTGGGAAGATGCTGATTCGACTCTCGGCCAGGTCGGCGCTCGTGCTCGGGCTTCTCCACCACATAGGCCCGTTCCTCATCGGTCAGCGGCCAGCCCACCTTCTGAGGTTCGGGAGTCTTGTACGGGTACTCGATCGTTTGCGATTCATCGGCGTGAAGAATTCCCAGAAGAAAACAAAAGAGAATCGCTCGGTTCATCATGACTTCTTGAAGTAGAAAAGGGAGCTGACTTTCTGAATAGGCCAAAGACTCTTTGAAAGTAACCGTTTTCGAATTCGGTGGGAACGATCGTCCTAGCGAATTGCAAGGGATCGAATCGTCGCCACAGCAATCGTCTGTGCTTTCGCAGGGGTGCTTTATCCAGCGCTGGGCGCATCTCCCATCTGCCTAGCGGCGGCAATTTCAAATGGTTCGACGAATTGGCGACGAAATTTCGGTAGTCCAACGGGGCAACCTTGGGTGGTAATCCAACGCACGGTGGGATGCAAACTATTGGGTCACCTTTGGGAGCCATGCTCTCCTGTTGCAGTGAAGCAATCACTACCCCATGTGAATCCCAGAAGACTCTGCAAACTCACTCGCTTGGGCGATGAGACGTCTGAGTCGATGACCGGAAGTTGGTTTTGGCGAGGGTCCTGAGGAATCCCTGAAGTGCCAGTGGGTGGGGGCGAAGGGGGAATTTGGAAAGCCAGGGGTGATTTAGTACACTGACAGAGGTTTGGGGGTAGGTCGCTGGTCGATCGTAGATCTTTGAAAAAGATCTTTCCCAAAAGCCCCCTTTCGGTCCCTCTCACCTCCCACAAGGATT
>JBJSWM010001135.1:0-4121 GCA_046085865.1 Pirellulaceae bacterium | reverse complement strand
TAGGAAAAAAACCTGGTCGCGGTCGGCTGGCTGTGACCTCATTGATACCGAAACACGGTTGCATCGGTCCCGGACCGCTACAGAGAAGGATCAGCGGATTTCGTCTCGTAAATAGGAAATCAAACGGCTCTTGGCTAGCGGTGAGTCGTTGTACGATCTCTGTGGCTCAGTGCCTCCTTGAGCTATAAAAAATAGCGGCCCAAGGCGTTCCACTGGAGTCGCAGACTGTGGAAGGTTCTGAAAACATAGTTGCTCGCCTTGGCCCGTGTCACCGTAGCCGTTAGGCAGTCCAACATCGTGATCGGACTGCAGCAGAACGTCTTCGGATGACTCTCGAGAGCGGTCCAGTCGTTTGGGAAAATCAAACGCATCCCGCCGGGGTGCTGCAAAGGGCGGCGAGCAGCCGAGCATTGCAGAACCGGGGAGTACTAGCGTCAGACTGCCTGACATCTAGCGCGCCATCTGCCGCACCACCGAGTCAATCCCCCGCTCCATCGCCTCCCACGACTGTGGATCGACCCAATACCAAGAATCGTCAAATCGGTCCTCCACCGCCTCCCGCGTTGGCACGTAGCCTGTCCAGCAATCGGCATAGCCCAACACCAAGGGCCACCGCTGCGTGGCATGGAGCTCAGATTCTTTGGCCAATCTCTGCTGGACGTTCAACTGGTATCCCACGAAAGCTTCGCCCGGAAGGAAGAAGAGCTGAGCGGCACCTAGATCGAGGCAAGGAAGAGTCGTCTGGGGTTGCTTTTCCAGACGGTCCAACGAGGCTAACGACATCGCGGCATAGATCCGTTTCTCAGTGGGCAGGGACGAGTCGCGGAGGCTGGCTGTCAGCGTATCCCGGGCTAGCGACGGCTTGGGATTCCACCGAATCTCCAGCGGCTCCCAGATGCCTCGTATCGATTCCAGTTTCGCCGTCCGTGTCGACTCCGCACTGGCCACCATCGCTCGATACATCCGGTCGGTCAAAGCGATACGATCCTCCGGAGTGCCCGAGTTGAATTTTCCTGCAGTGACATCGCCACTGCATCCCGATCCGTACATTTGGTGGATGGAAGGATCCTCGCGCCGTAGCCTTTCTCTTGCCAACCCGACAAAATCGCTTGTCACCTCTCCCCGCCCGTAATAGCTCATCGGATGCGTCGCATAAACGTGCCATTGAGCAAGGCACTTGGAACCATTCCAGAAGGAAAGTGTCCGCAGCCAGGGATCGATCAACCCCTCTTCGGCGTCACGAAAACGTGGCTCCCTCCCACTGGAACTGCCTCGACTGAAATCCACCGTTCCATCTGAAGCGACATGGCGGCGATTGGACGCCACCTTCTCCACCTGCGCCTGCCCCATGCCAATATCCGTGCAGGGCACTGCTGATTCCATCGCCAGCTTCGCTGCTCCAACGGCTCGCCCAAGCACCTCTTCATGAAACACGGGATCGAAGAGTTCCCCTGGAAGCCCAACCTGATCCAGCAACCTCTGGGCTCCGTGATCGATGACAGGCGCATCATGCTGGTGCAGGCTATTGAGCCAAACTTGCTCTGGTACCGTCCCCACCGCCTCCGCAATTCTTTCTTGCCACAATCGATACGATTCATTCCTCACCTCACACCAATCGATCGCCATCAGCACCCAGGGCTTATCAGGGCCTAGCAACACCAATCCATGCAACAGCAAAGGATCGGCGATGGATGCCGACTTTTGCGGTAGCAAGCCCATGCAGCGGTGCCCCAGAGGGATCGTGACATCGACCGAAAAAGCCCCCAAGCGGAACGGCGTCAACCGCCGGACCCGGACCTGCCGAAATTCCACCGGATCCTGATGGCCGCAGAATCCCAGAAACCCATCGCGTCGATCTTTCCCTGGGTGCTGCGTGCCATCCTTGAATTCTGTGATCTGGGAGAGATCCCCTTCTGCGATAACGGTCCCGTTGAGCTCTACTTGGATCCACGATCCTACCACCGTGACTCTCTGGTGGTTCCACTGCCCTGCAGGGTGCAGATATCCCCTCTTGGGTGCCACCATGCCATAGATGGCTCCATGGTACTGACGAGGATCCAGCGACGCGTATTGCGGTGCGTCGTCATCCAAGATCTGGATTTCGCACATCGCATCCACCGACGCTCTTCCCGTTCCTGGATACCGAATCGCCAACCCGTTGTTCCCACCCGGGGGCAATCGAAAGTCGAGCTCGACTTCGAAATGATCGTACGATTCCTTGGTGAACAGGACACCATCGGCACCAGGTAGGGAACGAAGTATGCCGTCACGGCATTCCCACTGGCCAACCTGCCCTTGCCAATCGGCCATCGATGGATCGATCGAAAGGATCTTCCAATCCTCAGCCGGACCGCCTGCGACCAGCAACACAGCCGACCAGACCCAGTAGAACAAACCGATCCTCAGCCGGCCCCACCGCTTGGCCTTCACGAACTGCCATCGCGTACGGCACATCGCTTCCGCACGCTCCATCGATTCGACCTGCATGGCAGTTCCCCTTGTATTCGCTCGTCTGGCATTACCGCCGCTATTGTGCGTGATGCTGCCAGTAGAAACAAGCAAGGAATCGACCGATCACCGACCCCCTTTGCAGCAGGAGTTCCTGACGGACCGCTAGGAACTTAGGGATATCGATCGTCTTCGCTGCGATCAGCAGCAGTCGGTTGCACCCTGAAAGCGTTCCTGCAAAGAACAGACGCGAAGCGATTCATGACGCAACGCTTCCATGGCATCGACCACCGCAAAACCTCCGTCGATCGTGGTGATGCAGGGAACACCGTGCTGCACGGCCGCCGCGCGAATTTTGCCTTCGTCCGTTCTCGCACCTTTTCCGCTGGGAGTGTTGATCACTAGGCTGACATCATCATTCTTCATGTAATCGATCAGGTTCGGGTTGCCTTCCGCCAGTTTCCGAACGCGCTGAACAGGGATCCCAATCTGTTCGATCGCAAGTGCCGTTCCATTGGTAGCCAGCAATTGAAAACCCAGTTCGTGAAGCTGCTTCGCCAATTTGGCTGCTGCACTACGATGGCGATGCGCAACGCTCAGGAAGATATTCCCCTTCTTCGGCAGGACCACCCCAGCCGCCAATTGGCTTTTGGCAAAGGCAATCGGCAGCCGTTCGCTGATCCCCATCACCTCGCCAGTGCTCCGCATTTCGGGCCCCAGCACGATATCGACCCCAGCAAACTTGCGAAAAGGAAAAACCGCTTCCTTGACCGATACATGCCTCGGGACCGGCTCCCGATCAACCCCCAATTCCTGAAGCGTTCGCCCAGCCATCACCTTGGCGGCCAGCGCAGCGACCGGTACTCCCGTCGCCTTGGCGACAAAGGGGACCGTTCGACTGGCGCGAGGATTCACCTCGAGCACATAGAGCCGTTCCCCTTCGTCTCGATGGGTGATCGCAAACTGAACGTTCATCAGACCAACCACCTGCAATCGCCTTGCCATAGCGATCGTCGCGGAACGAATCGCATCCAACATCGCTGGCTTGAGAGCAAAAGGAGGGATCACGCATGCGGAATCACCGGAATGCACACCCGCCTCTTCGATATGCTCCATGATTCCCATGACCACCACATCGGTCCCATCGGCGATGGCGTCGACATCCACCTCGGTAGCATCTTCCAGGAAGCTGTCGATCAGCACAGGCTGCCCCTGAGACACCAAGAACGCCTCCGCCACAAATCGCTCAAACTGCTGCTGGTCATAGCAGATCTCCATGGCTCGTCCTCCCAGCACGAAACTGGGGCGAACCAGACACGGGAAACCAATCCTCTGCGACTCGCCCCTAGCCTGCTCCATCGTGCGAGCGATTCCATTGAGCGGCTGATTGAGCTGCAGTTCGCGGAGGATGGCTTGAAACTTCTCGCGATCCTCGGCCCCCTCGATCGTGTCGACACTGGTACCGATGATGGGAACGCCTGCCGAATGAAGAGCCCTGGCGAGGTTGAGCGGCGTTTGGCCACCGAATTGAACGATCCCTCCATCGGGCTGCACTCGATCGCAGATGTTTAGAACATCTTCGGTCGTCAGCGGTTCAAAGAAGAGCATACTGCGAGTGTCGTAGTCGGTACTGCCCGTCTCTGGGTTGCTGTTGACCATGATCGACTGAATCC
>JBJSWM010001134.1:0-3136 GCA_046085865.1 Pirellulaceae bacterium | reverse complement strand
ACCACGAGCGCGCAGGGAAATGGCCGCAGCGACTGGGCCACTTCTTCGGCCCAACCCTCTTCGGCCCCACCCTCTTCGGCTCGCTGCGATGAGCTGCCATAGCCGCTCCAGTCACTCATCTCTCAATACGCCTTCGCGAAGATCGCTCGCTGGCTGGTCGGCTGGCCCGTGACGAAACATCGCCCCGGCTGGGAAGGTGGATCGAGCGGAATGCAGCGGATGGTGACCTTGCGCTGCGCCAATTCGTCTGCCACCGCCTCTTCGCTGGCGAAGTAGCAGTGAGCAAATCCACCGCTGAAGCTACCTTTTTCGTCTTCCGCACCCTGAAAAAACTCTCGAAACTGATCGACCGTATCTAGGGAAACGGTATGGTCCTGCCGCATCTTCAAGGCGCGATCGAACAATCCCTGCTGCATCTCCTGAAGCACGCCAGGAAGCGTTTCCAGGAACTGAGCTCGTGGCATCGACTGGCTGCCTGCCGAGTCGCGGCGTCCGACAAAGAGGGCGTCCTGAGCAAGATCCTTGGGCCCCACCTCGACGCGGCCATTTCCCTGCGCGCTCGTGGTCGCTCTGTTCAGCCGCCATCGGTCGGCGATCGAAAGCGTCCGCCAGATAGTGGAATCCCACTGGGGACCGATCGCACTGCAAAGTCGACCGTTCGTGTTTGACCAGACCAGCTACTACCAGCAGCAGATGGGCGATCGATTGGAGAAGGAGTTCTGGGTCCTCCAGCGGCTGGAGAATCCGGCTGGCCTTGCCGACCGCAAGCGGACGGCGATCGCCTGGGAAGGGCTGATCGCTCAGTCAGGTCGGTTTCCCGAAATGCGGCCCGTCAACATCGATCCTGGCTGGCTCAGCCCGCTGAAACTGGTGCTAGCTTCCACCAAGGACCGCGCCCACCGGATCTACCTGCGCGATGGGATCTATGCGGAAGTGGCTCTGCAGCGTGTCGGATCGCAGTGGCGGGGGTATCCCTGGACCTATCCGGATTATCTACTCCCCGATTCCCTGGAGTTTTTTCAGCAGGCGATTGAGTATCTGAAGAAAGAGGCAGCGCGGTCCAATTCGGGAAGGCAAAGCGGTGGCGAGGGGGCTGCTGGGGGGCGAGAACGATGAAGCACGATGCAGCGGTTTGGGAGGTGATGGGGTTTGTCCTGGGATGTCTGCTGCCGGCTGCCTTGCTAGGGTGGCTGGCCGTTGGGCTGGTGCGGCGGTGGGCCGAGCCACTGGGGTTGATGGACAAGCCGGGGCATCGCAAGGTCCACACCACCCCAATACCGCTTGGAGGAGGCGTCGGGATCTGGTTTTCGGTAGCGACCACGCTGATGGTTGCTACCCTGCTGGCAGGTCTGCCTGTGGTCAGTCAGTGGCTGCCCGAGTCGCTTGCACAGCATTTGCCTGGTGTCGTTGCGTCGCGATGGAAGCTGTGGGGGATTCTGGCGGGTGGCACGGTGCTGATGCTGCTGGGCCTAGAGGATGATCGACGCGGATTGAAATGGCAATGGAGGCTGGCGATCGAAGTGGCGGTCGCCACCGTCGTCGTCGTTTCACAGCAGATGCAACTGAGCCTCTTCATCGACAACGGATGGGTGACTGGATTGCTCAGCGTTCTCTGGATCGTAGGGCTGATCAACGCCTTCAACATGATCGACAACATGGATGGTCTAAGCGGCGGGGTGGCCGCGATCGGAAGCGCGATGCTGGCAGGCATGCTGCTCATGCCGCATGCCGCGGGAGAGTCGCAACCGCAGTGGTTTGTCGCAGCCATGCTGCTGGTGCTGGTAGGGGCCTTGCTGGGGTTTCTGGTTCACAATCGCGCCCCTGCGAAGATCTTCATGGGAGATGCAGGGGCCTATTTCGTCGGCTATTGGGTGGCGGTGGGATCCCTAGCAGCAACCTACACCGGATACCAGTCGGCCACACCCCACGCCGTTTTTGCTCCCTTGTGCGTCTTGGCGATTCCGCTTTACGACATGCTGTCGGTCATCTGGATCCGGATCTCTGAAGGGAGGAGTCCTTTCGAGGGGGATAAGCGACATTTTTCTCATCGATTGGTAGAGCAGGGGTGGTCGAAGACACAGGCGGTCTGGATCATCTATCTGGCGACCTTTTGCTGCGGTATCAACGCCTGGATTTTGCCAAGAACCGATTGGGTGGGATCGCTGTGGGTGCTGGCCAACCTCCTGGGGATTCTTGGATTGTTGGCGCTATTGGACTTAGGAACCCACCGAACACCCAAGCGATGATCGGCGGGTAGAAGGCGATCGTCGAAGATTGCCCTGCTTCCATTCTGTATGCAGCTGCCTCGCCCCGTACAATGAACGAGGCTCTTTAGGAATGATTGTGGCTATAGGAACCTAATCGACTGGTCTTGATCGTACTCGTCCTCGTGCTCAATCAAATGGTGCTCGTCCTCGAAGAGACGCGTTGGGACACTGGGGCATCGAGAAGCAGAACGAGAACGAGTACCGTCGGCCGCGGCGGACGGAGTGCGCGAAATCAAAGCAATGACCAACGAAATTACCTGAAGAACCAATGAAGCAACATGCCCAAGAGAGGTTCACCAGCGCCATTGCAGAAAGACAGGGTAGCGTGAGCGGAGATGCCGGGGCGGAATCGGTCCGCATTGGGAAAGCGGCTCCCTTTTGGATGCAGGCCGCCGTAGCGACGATGGCCTGTGTAGGTCTTTGGATGCCATGCGACAGCATTGCTGTCTCCCAGGGGTTGGCGCTGCCGCAGCATCTGCTGTGGGGGGCACTGGCGATTCTCGGCAGTTGGCTGGCATGGCCCGCTTGCCACTGGGTCATCCCCAGCGCGGCCAATCGCGACCGCACGGCGTGGGAGCGATTCCAAGCCATGGGTGGCTATCGCAGCCCTCAATGGATCTGGGTCTTCCTGGCGATGTGGCTGTGGATTGTCGGTGTCATCGCGTCGATTCAAAATGTGGAAGGCCGTGGGCAGATGCGGTCGGCCATCCATGGCGGTTGGGAAAGTATCACGTTGGTCTGGGTCGTCTTCGCAGGGATGCTGGCATCGCGGTTTCGAATGCAGCGCGATGCGCTGGCATGGACCTTGATGCTGTCCTGTGTGTTGCTGGCAAATCACGCATGGTACCAGTATGGGGTGAGCATGCCAC
>JBJSWM010001133.1:0-2371 GCA_046085865.1 Pirellulaceae bacterium | reverse complement strand
TTGATGATGTCCGAAATCGGGTACAACCCCTACGCCTGTTGCTTGGTGGCAACCGAAGAGTACGTGCAGAAGAACCCCGAGCTGGTGAAGAAGATGGTGGCTGCAAGTGTCGAAGGGTGGCAGAAGTATCTGGAATCACCGCAGGAAACCAATGCGTACATCTTGAAGCAGAACGAGAAAATGACGGCCGAGGCGCTCGCCTATGGTGTCGAGAAGCTCAAGCCGCTTTGCCTTCCTGACGGTTTGGCAGCGGATCGGATGGGACAGATGACGCTTTCGAGATGGCAGACTCTTCGAGACCAACTGGTAGCGCTGGAATTGATCGATGGGACCAAGGCGGTTGCCGATCGATGTTTCAACGATCGCTTTCTGGAAAGCTCGGTGGAGGCGGCGGCCAAGCCATGATGCTCTTAACGCATCAGGCGTAGCTTAGCAGATTGCCTGAGATATCTTTGGGGACGTGTCTTTCCAGATCATGACTCATAACCCCTTCCGAGCGGGATTTCGCTGGTGCAGTGGTACCGAGGATCAGGTACGATACAGAGAGCCGGTGGATTCCAGATTAGGATCGGTAGGGGAGATGGCGGATGTGGACACTATCGGACCGCGGAGTGAGACTCTGCGATCGACAGACGCGGCGCCAATGGCTTCAGATCGGTGGAATCGGTGCCTTGGGGTTGACTCTTCCAGGGCTCTGGGAGGCTCAAGCCCGGTCGGCGGTGGTCTCAGGTTCCTTTGGCCGTGCGAAGCGTTGCATTGTTCTCTTTCTTTTGGGCGGGCCGCCTCAGCATGAGACATGGGACCCGAAACCGGACGCCCCATCGGAGATTCGAGGGGAAGAGCCAAGTATTGCCACGGCGACCCCGGGGCTTCGGGTTGGCCAGTGGATGCCACGCACTGCCCAGCTGACCGAATCGATCGCGGTGCTGCGAGCCATGGCGACAGACGATAACGCGCATTCGTCCAGCGGTTACTGGATGCTCACCGGAGTGCCGCATTCCCCGACGAACATGGAGAATGCGTTGCCAGGAGCTCCCAATCACTGGCCGACTCTTGCTGCCACCATTCGCCATCTGCGAGGGGATCAGACCGATTTGCCTGGGGCGATCCGTTTGCCGGAGGAGATCTGGAATACGGGACGCATCGTTTGGCCCGGACAGGATGCCGGTTGGTTGGGATCCCATGCTGACCCGTGGCTTTTGACCTGCGATCCCAACGCAGCCGATTTTCATATCGCCGACGTATCGCTTCGCGCGGATGTGCCACTGGAGCGGATGGCGGCGCGTCGGTCGCTTTTGGATCAAATGAATCAGGCTCTCCATGCAGAACCTCTGGAAGCCGCGAGAACTCGATGGACCAACCTGCAGCATCAGGCAGCCAACCTCTTGCAAGGAGAGAAGGCGAAGAGTGCTTTCGCCTTGGATCAAGAGCCAGATTCGGTGCGCGATCGCTACGGAAGGAATCGTTTTGGACAGAGCGTTCTTTTGGCGAGGCGATTGGTTGAGGCGGGGGTGTCCTTGGTGCAGGTGAACTGGACGCGAGGCGCGGACGATCCCGATGTGGCTCCGGCGTGGGACACGCATGCCAACAACAGCAAGCGACTGAAGGAGGCGCTGATGCCACCGATGGACCTGGCTTACTCGGCGCTCCTGGAAGATCTCCGCCAGAGAGGGCTGCTAGACGAAACGCTGGTGATCTGGATGGGAGAGTTCGGGCGTTCGCCCAAAATCAATCCAGGTGGAGGCCGCGACCATTGGGGACACGTGTTTTCTGCGGCACTGGCTGGTGGAGGTGTTCGAGGTGGGGTGGTGCACGGTAGATCCGACCGGCAGGGCGGTTATCCTTTGGAAGGCCGTGTAGAACCTCAGGACCTTCATGCAACGATCTACCATTGCCTTGGAATTGGGCCCGAAACGACCTTGCACGATGCGGTCGGTCGACCAGTGCCGGCAACGCGTGGCCAGCCCATCGAAGCAATACTGACCTAGCGGTCGGAATCATCGATTCCCATCAGACCAGGGAGGGACTGTGCAAGACTTTCGGAGGAAGCGAGTCGCGTTGGCCATCGGTACGGGAATCGGTCTGCTGATCGCCTGGATGGTATCGCCGTTCGATGTCGTTTGGTCGAACCAATTGCGGACCATGAACTTGCCTGGGGATATCGACAAGGTGATCATGCTCTCGGAATTTCTAGCGCAGGGACTTACCACCCTGTTGATGCTGGGAACGCTGATCTACCTCGATGCTCGTCGACGCAAGGCGCTCGGTTGGGTCTTGCTGCTGACTCTAATCACTGGGGTGGTCGCCAACGTCAGCAAGGGTCTATTTCCAAGAGTGCGACCCTATGCGCTAGAAGAGTTCCCTGGACTGG
>JBJSWM010001132.1:0-1975 GCA_046085865.1 Pirellulaceae bacterium | reverse complement strand
GACGCTACCGGTGAGTGCCCAAAGCAATCGATCCCAGGCACCGGCGACTAGGCTGAGCATCGAGATCGCGGTGCGATAGGGAAACCAGATCCCCGCCGTATCCTGTACGATCTGAGCTCGGCGGCGACTTCGAATCGCGGTTTCTAAAACGGCGTTGGATCCCAGCAGGGATTCAATGACCTGCGAAGGTAGTTTCTCTGCCTCCCGTTCCATCGTCCTCAAGGAACCAAGTAGTTGCGGTACATCCTGCTGCATCCCCTGCGCCACCTGCCGAAGGTAACGCTGCCGCGCGGCATCCAATCGCGACTGTCGCGACTGCGCGAACCGATCCAGCGACAGCCCCTCTAGCCGTTCCCGAAGTTGCTGCCTCCATCGCTCCGCCGCCCCTGGCTCATCTCCCGTTGCCTCGAAATCCTCGATCAAAATTGGCGCTAACCACTGAGTCTTTTCAGCGCTCTGACGCAACCATCGCGACCATGCCTCCAGATCTTCGGCCAGCGACGCGCTGCAAACACCATCCACCCAATCGGCAGTGGGAACCGCTGTGATCACAGGAATACAGATCGCTCCATCGATCCAAGACGCG
Organism: Pirellulaceae bacterium; assembly: GCA_046085865.1. Lineage (GTDB taxonomy): Bacteria > Planctomycetota > Planctomycetia > Pirellulales > Pirellulaceae > JBEISR01. Next base: position 1,389 of record JBJSWM010001132.1, on the reverse strand, counting down.
ATCCGGCTGGCGATCGCCGACCGCAACTGATCGCGCCGCATCACCAGGAGCTGAATCGGCGACAACTGCAAGAGAGCGCGGGTTCGATCTGCGATGGATGCATCCGCATCGGTAACGCCAGGTGTATCCAACAGCGTGTAGGGGACGCCAAGAGCTGCCATCTGATCGGATGGAATCTGCACCCAACGCTCCTTCCCACCCTCCATCTGTTCAGGCGCAACAGGCCCTATCCAAACCACCTGGGAGGTCGCTTCGGATCGCAGCACCCCGCTTGGGATCTGTGATCTCAAAGTGGCTGACTGGACCAGTTGTCTGGCCAGCCAGCTTTTGCCCTGCCCGGTGGGACCAACCAACGAAATCAACTGGGAAGGGATCCCGCGGCTGTCGAGGATCTGGTCGACCTCTTGGGCATACTGAGCCGCGCTGGCGCGCACTGCCGCAGCGATCGGTCGGTCCGGAAACAAGGACTCCACCGCCCCCAGCACCCGCTCTCCAAACTGCCTTTGGTAATCCGCTTCAAGTCGCGTCATCCTGCCACTCCTTTTCCAGCGTCTCCAAAGCCTTCAAAATCTCCGAGAAATCCTTGTCCGCCAGTTCGACGGGCAGCTGAACTCCGGGAAGCGGACTTCTCGATTCGATTGGAATCTCGGAAGGCTGCAACTTCAACTGGGTTCCCTGCCACGATAGCCTTGCTGCCTCGGAAGGGTCAGGCCTCGGCAATCCCAGCTCATCACAGCCAACCAGAAACAAATCGCTCCATTGCTGCCATGCCACATGCGTTTCCGCCAATTGTGGCAACTGGTCTCGATTGAACATCGCAATCCCAACCCCCGCCACGCCCGCCACCAACAACTCTTTGATCGACGCCAGCACGAGAACGCTGGAGCCCCCCATGTCAAAGGGAAGCGCGATGACGGCAAGAAGAGGGGCAAAAAGAAGTGATGCTGGGACAACGCCGTTCCACAGCCGCTGCTTCCAGGACATCGCCTTCCATACTTCCTCAGTCAATCGATCCAATTCCTGATCATCCAGCCTCGCTTTGCTCTGCACCTGAAATCGATCGATCATCCGCTGGCATCTTCGGTCCAATTCGACGGCCGACTCGCCCCCTTGCGCCAGTTGCAGATGGACCAGATCGCGCCGCAGCGTTTCAGCCAACGCCACGGCACTGACCACCTGCCCTAACTCACCGCGATGCAGCTTTTCCTGCACCCCTTGGAATACCTGACGCGACTGATCCTCTAGCATGCGGAGGGGATTGAGCCGTTTGCTAAGCTGCGTCCATTGCTGCTTGGTCGATTCAGCGATCCGAAGCACCAGTCGGCTGGGCTTGGCCCACCAAGGTGCCGTCCGCTCCAGCGATCGACTGACCTGCTGAATAATCTCCTG
>JBJSWM010001131.1:0-6446 GCA_046085865.1 Pirellulaceae bacterium | reverse complement strand
AGCAGTTACAAGAATCGCCCCGCTGTCGAATCCCGGGAATCCCAACTTCGCCGTGAGAAGTTTCGCCGCTTGCTCCATGAGAGCCTGGAGCGAAGGGAGTTGATGGCGACCAACGCCGCCGCCCCGATTTTCGCACCCGGCACTACCGACCAGTACGTCCGGGAGTGGATCGACAAGCTGAACAATCCAGGCGACGGCAACAATGGTCAGTTCAACGCCCCGGGCCAGCGATGGACCAATCCCGTTGGCGGCGCAGGAAGCGCGATGGGGGATACGGCGACGGTCACTTGGAGCATCGTTCCGGATGGCACACTTGTCCTCGATCGTATCAACGGTGGATCGGACAAGCCCAGCAATCTCATTGCCTTCTTGGATGGCATCTACGGTGGCGGCACCGGCCCTGTCTCCCAACGCCCGTGGTTCCCTATAGTCCAAAGGGCATACGATCAATGGAGTCAGATTTCGGGAATCAGCTACGTCTACGAACCGAATGACGACGGAGTAGCAACCAGCGGAAATGGCAACCGCGGAGTTGCGGGCGTTCGCGGCGATGTGCGGATTTCTGGTATTGCAATTGACGGCAACTACAACATCCTCGCTTACAACTTTTTCCCAGATAACGGTGGCAACAGTGGCTTCGATGGCGACATGGTGATCGACACGAACGATAGGTTTTATCGCGACGAGGCAGATGGGCCGACTGGAGAGAATCGCAACCTGATCAACGTGCTGATGCACGAAGCTGGACACGGGCATGGACAGTTACATGTCATACCAGTGAACGAAACGAAGCTGATGGAACCGATTGTGACCGATCGGTTCTACGGGCCACAGCATGACGACATTCTGGGTACCCAGCAGCTTTATGGCGATCGAAGCGAACCGAACGATACGGTGGCGACCGCTAGCAACCTGGGCGCTTTGAGCAACGGCACATTCCCACTGACGCTTCGGTCTCTGGACAACAACAACGACCTAGACTTCTATCAATTCTCGGTCAACTCAGCTGGCAAGGCGACTATCTCGGTGACTCCGCAGGGCCAAACCTACTCGGTCGGTCCTCAAGGAGGAACAGCCTCGACCACCAATTCGCTGATCTATAAGGATCTGGTGCTCGAACTGCTGGCCAGCGATGGAACCGTTCTGGCTCTCCGCAATGCTGGCGGTGCCGGCGTGCGTGAGGAGATTTTGGACTTCGATCTTCCAGCCGGGGGAACCTATCGGATCCGTGTTTCAGGCACCGGTGCAGCGCTGCCACAGCTGTATGACCTGTCGATCCGCATTGCAGGGACTAGTGTCCCGGTCACCGCGCAGAATCCACCGCGGTTGCTTTCGGTGGCAGCCAATTACGGCGAGAATTTCGGCGTCAATCGAATCAACGTTCTCAGCGAGTCGCCTCGTGAGCTGGTTTTCCGGTTCGACGGTGCCCAGTCGATCGACCCCGCCACATTCAGTGGAATTCGGATCTATCGAGCTGGCGAGGACGGATCGTTTAATTCGGCAGACGACATCCTCGTGACTCCCGCATGGATTGGTCATGGCGACAACGAGAGGGTGGTGATCGCGAGGTTCGCTGAAACCCTTCCAGACGATGTCTATCGCATCGAAATTCTGGGTGTCGATCTCGCTTCGGAAGGGCGTTCGGCCATTCGCAACACGGAGGGCGAAGCGCTTCGGCCGCGTCGAGCCGGCACGGATCGCGACACGTATTACATGAACCTGGAACTCGGGGCTCGCGTGGTAGCCGTGGTCCCGGAACCTGTGGAACGGACGGGCTCGGCGCTGACCCAGCGCAAGAACCAGATCGACATCTACTTCAATAACGATCCGTTGCATGATGTAGCCGTCACCACCAGCGGCGTGAACGACCCGACGGTTGTGACCCCTGCGTTCTACCAGCTGATCATGACGCAGGACACCACCACTCCCAACGACGATGTGGTGATCCTGCCGACTTCGGTCAGCTACGATCCAGTGACCAACAAAGCGGTCCTAACCTTCGCTCAGGCAATCTCCAGCTTTGGTGACCGCGCAGAGACGTTCCGGCTTCGCGTCGGTTCGCGGGAGGTGGTTCCCAACAGCGCCGCGCCCAGCACCCCGACGATCATCACACCTGCCGCCGACCCTGGGGACACTCTGGTCAGTTCCACCGACCTGGGAACTCTTGCAGGTTCCTCCTCCTTCATCCTGAGGGAAGAGGTTCGAGCGGGAAGTGGTCGCGCCCTTCCCGATTATCCAGGAAGCAACTTTGATCCAGGCCATCGCGATATCCAGGACGAGAGCCATCAGGGTGGCGCTCCCGATGCAGATCCCGATATCACTGTGCTCACCTACACCTTCGCTCTGGGGCGATCCTACGGAGTCGACACGGCAGGCCGACCTCTGTTCTCCACCATCAGCCCCGATCAGATGCAGCGGGTCCGTGAGATCTTTGAGTTCTATGCAGCACAGATGGGGATCAACTTTGTCGAGACCGAGGGGGCCGGTGACCTGACGGTCGTCGTCGGCGACATGGCACCTCTGAACCAGCAAAGCGGCCCAGGAGGTGTGATTGGTGTCGCCTCGGGTTCTCTGGCGATCATGGATTATGCGGAAGCCTGGGACAACACGTTTGGATTCGGGGCGAATATCCCGAATACCCAAAGCTTCTTCATGGTCGCCATGCACGAAATTGGCCATATGCTTGGCCTTGGTCATGCTTATGACCAGCCCGCAGGCACCGTCATGGGTGGCCTGGAGAATTCTACTTTCGTCCCGACACCTGTGGAGTGGTTCTTCCCTGGCGATGTGGATGTTATCCACGGACAACACCTTTATCGGCCGGACAACCGCGATGTCGACATCTATCGGTTTGTCGTACCCGCAGGAGAGAAGGGTGCAATTCACCTGGAAACTCTCGCCGATCGCTTGGCGCAATCCAGCCAGGCAGACACCCATCTGACTTTGATGGAACGAACCCCCACAGGTTTGAAGCTACTAGCGGTCAACGACAACTACTTCGGTAAAGACTCGTTTATTCGCCTGGATTTGGACAGCGCAGCCAGCGATCGCGAGTTCTTTGTGGCGGTGACGGTTCGTGGCAACTCCAACTTCAATGCATTGGCGAAGGACACTGGTAGCGGTGGTACGACCTCGGGCAATTACGAACTACGGCTCGACTTCCGTTCCACTCTGGTGCCCCAGATCGTCGATTCGACCAACACGCCGCTGGACGGCGATGGCGACGGCACGGCGGGGGGCAATTTCAATTTCTGGTTCCGTTCGGCCCCCGAATCGTCGACCCAAGCTCCGGGAGCTCCCAAGACCCTGTTTGTCGACAAGGGATACACGGGAGCTATCTCCAATGGTTCCCTAGCTCAGCCATTCCGCTCTCTGCCTCAGGCAATCGCAGCATCCCGCGAAGGAGATATCATTCGCGTCGCCGGTAGCCTCGGTGCCGATGGCCAACTGTTGACCACTCGGGACAATCCCGCCTACGAAATCGGTACGGGCGGAACAGGGAACGCCACGCTGTCAGACGGCAAGAGTCTAGAAGTGCCAAAGGGCGTGACGTTGATGATCGACGCTGGAGCCATCTTCAAGATGGGTGGTTCAGCGATCATCGCGGGCAGTTCCGATGCCTCGTCCGATCGCAGTGGCGGTGCCGTTCAGGTGCTCGGGACTCCCGTCAGCCCTGTCTACTTCACAAGCTACAAAGATGAGTCGCTGGGGACCGACACCAATCCACTTGCGACGGTCCCAGCGCCCGGTGACTGGGGAGGTATTGAGACGCGACTGGACGTCGATCGCGCTCAGGGGCGCCGAGACAGGGAGCGGGAAGGGGTCTTCCTGAACTACATTGCCTTTGCCGACATGGCTTATGGGGGAGGGCAGTTCGGTCAAGGTTCGCTTAGTCGCGTCGTCACTCCAGTCCAGATGACCGAATCGCGCGCCACCTTGCTGAACAACCGATTCCGCAACAACGCGGACGCCGGGATTTCAGCCGACCCCAACAGCTTTGAGTACACGACGTTCTCCGAGCCACGGTATCACATCGACGAAGAATACACTCTTGACTACAACCGAGTCGGGCCGGTGCTGCAAGGGAACCGATTCGAGAACAACTCGATCAATGCCCTCCGCATTCGAATCGACACGCTCGCCGGGCAGGCGCTCAAGCCTCTGACGCTTAGCGCCAGACTGGACGATACCGACATCACGTATTTCCTGGGTGAGAATCTGATCATCCAAGGGACTCCAGGCGGACCTATTCTGGAGACGGTCCGGCCCGATCTGACTTTGATCCAGCAGAATCCTTCGACCACCACCACCGGATCGCTGACTGCTGGTGAAACTTACAACTACGTCATGACCTACGTGGATATCGATGGTGGGGAAGGGGTCGCCAGCCTACCGACCAACGATATCACCGCCACTGGTACCGGTGCGATTCTGTTGACTCAGCTTCCTGCGGCAACGGGCGACTTTGTTGCGCGGCGGCTCTGGCGCAGTCAGCCAGGTGGCTTCGGCCCCTATGAACTGGTGGCCCAGCTGAATAAAGACGCGGTCTCCTACACCGACACCGGCGTTTCGCTCGGTGGTGCTCTCGATCCGACGCCGGATACCAGTTTGCGCGCCCGTCGGGATGCCAGCTTGGTGATCGATCCAGGCGTGGTCATCAAATCGCTGGGAGCAAGGATCGAACTGGGGATCCGAGGCAACTTGATTGCCGAGGGATCGAAGGCAGAGCCAATCATCTTCACCAGCCGGCTGGACGATCGTTATGGTGCCGGCGGCACGCTGGACACGAACAATGACGGCACTGCATCGGTTCCTGCCCCAGGCGACTGGTCGGGTATCGTCGCACGGCATCTGTCGACCCTGAGTATCGACACGTCCCTGATCACCCACGCTGGTGGCGTCAGCAGCGTACCGGGTGGATTCGCGACGTTTAACGCACTGGAAATCCATCAGGCGACAGCGCGACTTTCGCGATCGGTTCTCGAATCGAACGCGTCGGGAGCATTTGGTCCGGGATCGACGAACCGCGATTCGCGGGGCCCCAACGACGAGGCGGTGATTTATGTCGTTGGATCGCAACCGATCCTGATCGACAATATCATCCGCAATAACGCATCGACCGACACCGCCGCGATCAGCATCGATGCCAACAGCCTCAAGGCAACGTCGGTCGTCGACTTTGGTAATCAAGTCGGCGTGGCCGAGTTCGCCGACTATGGTCTTGGCAACATGGGGCCGCTGGTCCAAAAGAATCGATTGGGCAACAACGCGATCAATGGCATGCGGGTCCGTGGTGCCACCTTGACCACCGAATCGATATGGGATGACACCGATATCGTTCACGTGCTGCAATCTTCCGTGATTGTTCCCGACTTCCACACCTACGGCGGACTGCGTCTGCAGAGCAAGGTCAACGAAAGCCTGGTGGTGAAACTACAGGGTAGCAGTGCTGGATTCGAAGCCACAGGTCGTCCGCTGGACATGCCAACACGCATCGGCGGTAGCCTGCAAGTCATCGGTTCTCCTGGCTTCCCGGTCATTCTCACCAGCTTGTTAGACGATTCGATCGGTGCCGGTTTTGATCCATCGGGGCGCCCCCAAAGCGATACCGATGGGGCAGGAACAACCGTGGGCCGCGCTGGCGACTGGCGCAGCATTCGGATCAGCCCCTATAGCAACGATCGCAACCTCGACACGACGTTCGAACTGGAAGCTGACAAGATCCAGGATCGCGCCGTCAACGACATTCCAGACAACGCGCAGGAATTGGGCCAGTTGGCCAATACCCTTCAAGGTGGCGACGAAAACCTTCGACTGGGCTTCACTGTCCATGGATCCATCGCGGCGCCATCGGATCTCGATGTCTATCAGTTCACCGCAACCGCCGGCACGATGGTCTGGATCGATGTCGACCGCACCAGCGGGGGACTCGATTCCGTCGTGGAATTGATCGATCAGAATGGTCAGATTCTCGCCCTTAGCGACAACAGCTTGGACGATTCCATCTTGGGCACCGCGCTGTACGACTCGGGTGTGCTTGGAACCAAGCGTGTCCTACCGATGGACTCATCGATTTTTGCCTACCGCAATGCTCTGATTCCCGAAGCCTCGATCGATTTCCAGTCGGTCAATCCGCTCGACGCTGGGATGCGATTGGTGCTTCCGGGTGTCGCAGGTTCGATCAATCCGTATTTCATTCGAGTTCGCAGTAGCAGCCTGCCACCCGACGCGACTGCTTCGGATCGACTTTGGGATCCCGCCGAAGTTCGAGGTGGCGTCACCATCGGCGCTTATCGGATGCAACTGCGTCTGCAGCAGACCGACGAAGTTGGCGGGTCGACCGTTCGCTTCGCAGATGTCCGATTTGCAACCAACGGAATCGAACTCCTCGGACAACCGCTCCATTCTCCGCTGCTGGGTGAGACGGGCGAACGACCAGATCCCGC
>JBJSWM010001130.1:0-1954 GCA_046085865.1 Pirellulaceae bacterium | reverse complement strand
TCCAGTCGAACATGATGCGGGTTCGGTCAGACCAATACCAGTTGAATCCCGACGAGATGTCGTTGTATTGGCCCCGGTCCAGCCGATCGAGATCCAGGTAGGACCATCGTACCTTGAGTTCCCAAGCCCCTGGACCACGCTTTCCGCGCTTTCCAAGGAGCGGGGAAGTGGGAACATTGCGCCCGAATTGCGCCCCATGCTGCCCGAATCGTTCGTAGATGCGATTCTCCCCCGTCAGAAACCAGCTCAAATGCACATAGCCTCCAGGCAATTCCACCGCGCCGTTATTGATTCGGTCGACGCGCGTCAGGAAGGCTTCCGACTGCAGTGTGAAGGATCTCCAGATAGCGGCTAGTTCCACATTGCCTGTGGTGAAGTCGGTCGCGGAAATCAACCCGCTGTCGATCAATCTGGGGCCCTCATGAATCTGCGGCCTGGCGCGAAAACGAACCAATTGATTGTGATCGATCGTATGCAGAGCGCCGGCTCCCAGATGCAGTAGCGGTCCCGACGTGGAGCTGTCGGATGCGATCGGTAGCCAAGTGTAACGAGAGCTTAGGCGTGTCCCCTGGTTGTCGTCAAAGCGGTCTTTCAGCGAATCGCTGATGCTGTCCAGGAAGATTCCGTGCGACCAGGTTGTCCGGCGATCTTCATTCTGGTTGTAAATGGCAATCCCTACCTCGCGATCGGCTGTAAAAATCCCCTGAGTCGGAATCGATCGCTCCAGAAAGATATTGTTCGTGTCGTTGGTGACCTGCTCGAGTCCGAAGGGGACGAAGAAGTGTCCGATCCTCAGCCGACCCAACCAAGGTAGGTCGTTGAGAGTGAAGTAGGCGTCTTTGACCTCAGGGGATGTCGCGATCTGTAGAGTTTCTCCTGGTGTCTCTGGTTCCAGGGTCATTTGAAGGCGGAAGTCGGCATTCCCGTAACCTACGCCATCGGCAACCAGTCGCAACCGTCGAAACTCAAAGTAGTTGTCGGGTGAGGGAATCATGGGGTCGGCATTCGCCCAGAGGACGTAATCGGTCTGAACATGTCCTCCCAACTTGACCGTCCATTTCTGATCGCTTTCCCGTTCTTTCTCTTTCTCCTTACCATCCCGAACTGTCGTCGGATCGCCCTTCGTCACCTCCTTGATCTCTTGGACCACCTGATCCATTTGCGCCTTGGCCTGATCCGACAATGTTTGGTCGACTGACGGTCCTTGGGCAGGTGGAGGAGCTGGGGGAGCCGTTTCGAAGGGTGCCACAGTTGTAGGAAGCTGAAATCGAGAGTCTGGCGCAGGTGGGGTTTGGGGCAGAGCCACGCTAGGCAGGCCGATGGAAACGATCGCAGCAAGGCAGCACCAGAGGAAGTTGCTTTTCTTTGGTGGGTGTTGCATGCAAGCCAAGGGCTTCATGAAATCGAGCTTTCCGATCCGAGTTCCAAGGATTTGGACAAGTGACTGCCAGCCGACTCCAACCCTTTCGGATCTCTTTGGAAGTCGGCGAAAATGAGGGAATACCGATTGGAGGGAATGCAGTCAACAGAGTTCGTCGGCCGATATCACCAAGCGAGGGGTGTTGGAAGCAAGCTGTCAGAAACAGTCTGAGCGGCGCGGATGGCCGGGGGCTAGCATGAATGACCTCGTGGTGGAAGATCAAGCCGATGGAACGCTGGCCTCGCTGACGGACTTAGAGCGGCTGCAGGATCAAGTGCTGGCGGAGCTAGAGGTGTTGGCCCTGCGAGTTGAGCAGGTGCTGAAAGAGTATGGCCGAGGATCCCCCATCGTCGGCCGAGACGTGGAACCGGATTCCAGCGTCCAATCCTGACAATCGCGGGAATGCTAGCAGAGTCTTTATCGGAAGCGGAAATCGAACTTTCCCATAGCCAATCAGCTGTAGTGGAGTGCTGCGCTGGTTGTCTGATCCGCTTATGCACCATCTGGCGATGGTGCTACCAGGAGAGTGGAGTG